>DASWXG010000194.1:0-3298 GCA_036405615.1 Prosthecobacter sp.
GGTAAAGTACATCACGCGCTTGCCGTCGCGGGTTTCCACCACCGGGGTGGAGAAGGAGCTGTCCACCGGCGGGCTGACGCCCGGAAGGGACCACCAGACGAGTTCGCCGGTCTTCTTGTCGAAGGCATACACGCGGTCTGCAGCAGGGCCGTCGGCACCCCAGTTGGAGAAAATGAAGTGGGTGATGACCAGGTCTCCCTCAATGACAGGGCTGCCCGTGCGGGCGTTCGGGAAGGTCATGCGGCCAAACTCCTCCATCAGAGGAATTTCAAAGACCTTCTTGCCGTCCATCTCATAGCAGACAAAAACGCCTGCGTTGCTGACGAGGTAGATGCGCTTGGTCTCCGGATCCACGGTCGGCGCACCGATGGAGTAGCGGTTGTAGATGGAGTCGCTCAGATAGTCGGCGATCTCCACTTCCCACAGCTTTTTACCGGTCTTGGAGTCCAGGACGGTGAGCAGTTCCGTGAGATCCGTGGTTTCTCCGCGGTAGCCCCAGAGGATGACTTTGCCATCAAAGATCACCGGCGTGCCGCGGCTGCGTGCATCATAGTTCCAGGCAGCAGTTTCGGGCAGGCCGCCAGCACCGGTGTAGTGCTCCAGGCTCACACCATTTTGAAGAGGGCCGCGCCAGTTCGGCCAGTCATTGGCCTGAAGAGAAAGAGCCCAAAGAGACGCAGCAAGTGCGGACCACGAAGCAGTACGTTGAAAGCGATGAGTGACCATGAGAAAAAGGGTGCCTGACTGGGTGCTACGAAATCAACGTCAGCGTATCCGCAGCATCTTCAATCAGTTTTGCTGACCGCTTTTGCCACGGCTGCACCGTTGATGATGAAGCACAAGAGAAACGGGCAGCCCCGGCGGCATCTTTCCCCCAACAACCTCCCTTTGAGAGGGGATAAAGCACTCCCTTATTTATTGCACTTATTCACATGAACAGTGTCTTATTCACACCCGTGTCAAGGCACTTTCTTCTAAAATTATCAGACTTTTACGAGAAAACAGACCTCTCAAAAATGATAATTGCTGCCGTTTTTGCAAAAATCAGCCCCACAGGTTGACTCCGGGGATAAAACTTTTTAACCTCCGCCTGTTCTGCCGAGGCTTGACCTGGCAGGCCACGATGTTGCAGCTTCCTCAGCTAAGACTTTCGTGCCAACGATCCTCACTGTTGTTGGTTGCTGGATCGCAAACCAGACCCTCCGGCTCCGCATGCCGGAGGGTCTCTTTGTTTTCAGAGACCTCATCAGGCCATCACACCGCCTTCACCGTAGGGGTGATGCAGGCTCAGGTTGTGAACGGCACGTCAGGATAGAGACGGGTGAGAACGCATGAGAGGCAGTCACTCACCAAAGGTTGAGCAGATTTGGACAAGGCATCTGGCAGCGCACCTTTCTGCACGCCTTCCGTCCACAGACGGTCCACACCTTCGCTGTGTTCTTCCAGCACCGTCCCCACTACCTGGTTCCAATGCGCAGGCTCGGCTGACTGCTGCCACTCTCCCCTGCCCCGGCCAAAGTGGGCCACGGCCAAATAGGTGAGCATGGCCAGACGCACCTGCTCGCGAAAGTGCTCGCGCGACCAGTGAAGCCGCTGGTCGCCACCACGCACGAGGTTATAACTTTTGATCAAAGCATAAGCACCCAGACCTGCGGCAATGCCGCCGACAAGCGCACCGCCGCCAAACGTCATGCCGCCCATCTTAAGGTCGGCAATCAAACCGCCCATGGCACCGCCAGCCACGCTGCCCACCACGCTCCAGATGGCTTCCGGCACTTGCTGCGGCGCATGGAACTGGTCCTTGGCCAGAGCACCAAGTGTCTTGGCAGCTTCGCCTTCCAGCCCATGCAGGCGGATGAGGTTGTTGGTCGCCGCGGTGATGCGGTCCGCCAGTTGCGTGGCCAGCCTCTCGCGGGCGTCCTGGTACTCTTTGTTAAGCTCGCCGCGCGCAATGCCGACCCGTTCCCACAAGGTTTCGCCACGAACGGCCACGCCGTCCACCACGGCTGCGGTCAGCAGTTCAGAGATCACGCGCGCAGACTTGCGGAATACATCCAGGTTGCGCTCGTGCCAGGCTTTGCGCAGATGCTTGAAGGCGTCTGCTTTGGCCGCATCCAAAAGAGGGGCCAGCGAATCCATAAGCCGGTTTTCCTGCACCCAGCAGCGGGCAAAGGCATCCATGCGCAGCACCTGGCGGACAAAGGTGTACCCCTTCAGATGTTCACGCCAGGCGTTCAGTTCGGCCTCATCGCCTCCGGCTTCCTGCTCGGCACCGGTCTGGTTCAAAAGCACGAGCACAGGCTTGCCTGTCCAGCCCAGGATCTCCATCTCAGGTCCCACATAGGCAGCCACCTCCGGTGGCTCGGTGGCATTGACGAGATAGAGCACCACATCGGCCTCATCGCGTACATTCTTCAGCGCCTGCTGGCTGCACCACAAAGGTTTGTCAGTCAGGCGGTCCCAGGTTTGGGAGAGAAACCACAGCACCGGATTGCGCTCCCGCTTCAGCCGCTTCAAAAGCCGGGCACTGTCGCCAAACCCCGGTGTGTCCCACAGCCGCAGCAGACGCGCATCCTCCTCCAGCAATGAATAGGACTCATTGAAGAGTGTCACGTGCGCGGCATCGCGAACCTCCCCTACATCCCGGCGCAGCAACGTACGCGCAAGCGTGGTCTTCCCCGCATTGGTATGCGAGATCAGGCTGAGCGTGACGATGTCCGAGGCTGGAGGAGTGATCCCTGACGGGGGTGGCATGGTATCTTCGGGAAGAGATGTGAAACCAGTCCGACCCTCTTGGCAAGGAAAGCGATGAGTTCTTTTCCCCGGCCATCGCGAAAAAGACATCCGTAGCCCTTCCCTCATGACACTTCGTCCGGCGTCTGAACATACGGCCGCCACCGTCTGCGTGTCACAGAGGTATTAAAACCCGTCGAAATACCTTTTCGCCCAACGGGGTATTTGTCAGCCTTGCATCATGCCACGCCGCCTGCTCACCTGCCTTCTCAGCTTGCCCTGGCTCGCCAGTTCCTGCTTCGCCGCTTTTCAGGAAACCTGGGAGACCGGCTATTCAGGAAAGGATGCCACAGGTCCGCACGTCCTGGCTTACTGGAAGTTCGATGCCGGGGCCGAACTCAAAGACAGCTCAGGGCACGGGCATGACCTTGCTGAAAGCGGCGCCCTGCTGCAGAAAGACGGCAAGAACGGCACCGGCTTTGAATCCGCTGAAGGTTTCCCCGCCTCGGACAAACCGCACGCCTTGCGGGTGCTGAAGCCCGGCAAACTCACCCCTGCGGGCCCG
>DASWXG010000195.1:0-3190 GCA_036405615.1 Prosthecobacter sp.
GTAGAGCATCGCATTCGTAATGCGAGGGTCGCGGGTTCAAATCCCGCCTTCGGCTCCACCCAGACGTGGCAGCCATGAGCCAACCGAGCCTCGCCGAGAACGATTCAACCCGCCGCAGCCGCACACGGCGCCGGGAGACCATGCTCAATGCTGTCGCCACCATGCTGGGCTGTCTGGCTTTGGTGGTGATGATCGCCACGGTCGTGCGGGTGGTCATGGTCAAGCTGTGGGAGTCGGCCAAGGTCAACCCCGAGTACGTGCAGTCGGTGTATGACAGCGCCCACGAGCGGCAGGTCAAGGCGGAGACCTTCTCCGCGCCTTCCCGGTCCCTGCAGGACATTCCCGCGTCCCGGGACGTGGAGTCCCCACCTTCACAGGATGGCACACCACCTGCCCAAAAGACTGTCCATCAGCCACCAGGAGACGATTTTTCCGCCACTGGACAGAAAAATTCCCCGCTCCCCCTGGCCTCTGCCGCCGCTGCGGCCGCGCCTACCAGCATCCAGAACATTGAGAGCAAACGGCAG
This sequence comes from Prosthecobacter sp., assembly GCA_036405615.1. Lineage (GTDB taxonomy): Bacteria > Verrucomicrobiota > Verrucomicrobiia > Verrucomicrobiales > Verrucomicrobiaceae > Prosthecobacter. Next base: position 528 of record DASWXG010000195.1, read on the forward strand.
CAGATCGAATCCACTCTGCGGGGTTTTTTTGAGGCATCGACCGTGGAGTCGAAACTTTCCTATGTACGGGATGCCGCCCGCGTCCGCCCCCTGATGGAGCGGTATCACAGTGCCCGAGTGCCGACACGGCAGCAGTGGAAAGGCCTCGACTGGGTGATGCCGGTGGAAGAACCCGGGTTCCGCCTCGGGTATGCCCAGGCAACGTTTACGGATGCGGAGCCCGTGAGCCTGGTCATTGAGGAAATGCAGGATGGGACCTTCCGGGTGGATTGGGAAAGTTCTGTTCGCTATGGCGAGCTGGACTGGAGCGAGTTCATCCAGACCCAGCCGACCGCCCCCAAGCTTTTTCGTGTCATTGCCTCCCGCCCGCGCCACGCGCCATCCACAGAGGCCCCTCGGGGCAGCGAGGTGCTGGAAATCAAGCATCCAGACAACGACAACGTGATCTATGCGCACTTTGACAAGATGGATCCAAAATTTCAGTCGTTGCTACAACAGCTACAAACTGGAAATTGGAAAGATGTGCCACTCACTCTAAGGCTTTGCTACACAGGGCCGTCCCAAAGTGGCAACAGCGTGCGTATTGCAGACATTGAGGGCAAAGGATGGCTGATTTTGCAAGGAACCAGGAGCTAGACAGTGAGCAAATCCAAGAACACCCAGAAAAAGGCGGCCCAAGGCAAGGCCAAGCCAGCGACGCATGCGAAATCCGCTCCGAAGACTCCTGTGAAAAAGCCGGCGTCCAAACCTGCCCCTAAGAAGAAGGCGCCACCTGTCTCAGCCAAGAAGCCGCTGCCAAAAAAGAAGGCCGCGCCTGCACCCGTCAAAAAGGCCGCTACCGTGAAAAAAGCGGTTAAAGCAGTGAAGCCTGTCAAAAAAGCGGTTCCCAAGACCAAGCCCGCGCCGAGAAAGGCGGCGCCTCAGGTCAAAAAGAAAGTCGTGCCACCGGCCAAAAAGCCTGCCGCAAAGCCAGCCAAGGCCGCCAAACCTGCGGTCAAGAAGCCCGCTACGCCAGCGCCCAAGTCGAAGCCAGCCGCACCTGCCGCCAAGGCTGCGACGAAGGCGAAGACGGCCCCCGCCCCTGCCCCGGTCAAAGCAGCACCGGCCCCCGCCCCTGCGAAGTCTGCCAAGGTGGCCGCTCCTGAACCGGCTCAGAAAACCGTTGCTCCGGCCAAGGCGGCAGCCCCTGCGCCAGCACCTGCGGCCAAGGCCGCCCCGGCAGCCAAGCCAGCACCGGCTGGCAAGACTTCCCCCGCCTCCAAAGCAGCCCCCGCTGCAGCGGCGGCCCCTGCCCCCGCGCCAGTGGTGGTCGTGGAGGAAGCCCCCCCTGCCCCCGCCCGGATCATCGTCCCCGGTCTGCCGCTGCCGCCTCCCGGCCCCACGAAGTCCGGCGCGCTCTTTTATGATTCCCACATGCACACCCCGCTGTGCAAGCACGCCTGGGGCGAGCCTGAGGAGTATGCCCAGCAGGCCATCAAGGCCGGGCTGAAAGGCATCATCTTCACCTGCCACTGCCCTATGCCAGACGGCTTCTGGCCCACGGTGCGCATGTCGGACAGCGAATTCGACACCTACGTGGCACTGGTTCAGCGCTGCGCGGAAGCTTACAAAGGCAAGCTGGATGTCCGCCTCGGCATTGAGAGTGAATACTTCCCGGGAGCTGAGGAGTGGATCACCAAGCTGCACCAGCGCGCGGAGTTCCATTTCGTGCTCGGCGCTGTTCACTGGCAGGCCAAGGAATACCTCGCCAAGTTCGAAACCGGCACCATCGAGAACTTCCGCCGCACCTATTTTGAGCATCTGGCACGCTCCGCCGAATCCGGCCTGTATGACTGCCTGGCCCACCCGGACCTCGTCAAAAACTACCACCCGGACTCCTGGTGCTTTGCCATTGTCAAAAACACCGTCTCCACCGCCCTGGACCGCATCGCTGCCACCGGTGTGGCCATGGAACTGAACACCTCCGGCCTGAACAAGAGCTACTCGGAGATGAATCCCGGCCTGGAAATGCTGCGGATGATGGCGGACCGCAAGATCCCCGTGGTCGTGTCCTCCGACTCCCACCGCCCGGTGCGCGTCGGCGAACAGTTCGTCACCGCGCTGAACAACCTCACCGAGGCGGGTTACGAGGAAGTGGGCTACTTCCTCAACCGGAAGCGCATTGACCTCAAAATCTCCGACGTCCTCGCCAGCCTGAAAAAGGCGGTGGATGCCAATGCCTAAAACCGTTCGCCGTTCTCAGTTCGCGGTTCCCCGTTAGAACCGAGAACTGCGGACCAAGAACCGTGAACTCAAGATGAGCATCCGCACCGGCATCGGCTACGACGTCCACCCCTTTCAAGAAGGCCGCCCGCTTGTGCTGGGCGGCGTCACCATTCCCCACACCCGTGGGCTGAAAGGCCACTCCGACGCGGACGTGCTCTGCCACGCCATCGCGGACGCCGTCCTGGGCGCGCTGGGTGAGCCTGACATCGGCTACTGGTTTCCGCCAAGTGACGCCAGCATCGAGGGCATCTGCAGCCTGCGGATTCTGGAAAAGTGCGCCCAGATCGCCGCCGACAAGGGCTGGCAGATCGAAAACGTGGACGCCTCCCTCATCGCGGAAGCGCCAAAAGTGATGAAACACGCCCCCGCGATGAAGCAGCACATCGCCACCGCTTTGG
>DASWXG010000196.1:0-4408 GCA_036405615.1 Prosthecobacter sp.
TGATGACAGCGACCTTTTTAGAACGTCATTCATGAAGGCAACCGGGCGTTCTCCTTGCGCACGCAGCCCCGTTCGGTAGCGCAATGAAGGCGAGGTGGGCGAAGCCGCCGAACTAGGCGTCAGTGGTCCCGCTTTGCTGGGCCTGCTGCGACCCCAGGGGGCAGGGGCCAGCGATAGAGCCTGGTGCCAATGCACAGCTCTTGGGCCAGCCTGCGGCACAGGCCTGCAAAGGTTGACCAGCGCTACGGCCTGGTCTGTGAACTCATGACCTCTATCGTTTGCGGTTCACGCTTCTCGTGGTGTTTCCCACTTATCCCTTGGAACAGGATTTTACCCCGCCTCATTTTGCTTTGCGGGGTCTTTGAGAAAGACCGGTTCGTGCGTCGCTCTGCGATACGTTGAAGGTGAGGACGCGATGCGTATGGAAATCCCGGTCTTGAAGGACGGGCTACCCCTTGGTTGTCGCTCTGCGGCCGTGGCCGTCTCTACGAAGTGAGAATTCTTGCGGGGTGATTGGGCCAGGCCGTAACGGCAGCATTTTACGGATGGTATAAAAGATTGTTAGGCTTGTCGTTTGGAGGAACTGTTGCAAGAAGGGCATGCAAACGGGTCGCTGATTCAGCCCGGACTGTTCGTCAGTTGACGTATGCCCGGTTTGGTCTTGGGATGCCTATGAGTGATGTGCATCGTTGGTGAACAAAGGGGCCTTGGCCCGCCTTGGTTGCTTTTGCTCTCTATCTCGCGGGATAGTCCACCTGCTGGCAGCGTGGTGCAGCGGAACCTCGATCAGTTCTCAAAAATTCTGTTATTTGACCGGACTGCGGGGCGGCGTCACCGGCATGTCAGAGGCTGTCTGAAAAAGCCTGACAGCATATCCAGCCCCAAGGCGCGGGTCTTGCCAAGTGCAGTTGGACGCGTTGTCCTGGAAGAATGTGGCCTCCCCCAAGCCGTGATTTTGGCAAGTCACGCTCCTTGCGTGGGACTTTTCAGAGAGCCTCTCAGGTTCTCGTCTGCTATTTTCTCAGTAGCAAACAGCTCGCCTTTTCTTGCCATCACGGCCGCTGCGCTCTCCGGTTCAAAATGACATTTTTTTCGAGACCCCGTCTAACCTTGGGTTTGGAAAGGGCGATTGAAACTGAGTGAGGTGTAACGGGGCTTCGGGCCGACCATCCCAGAATCCAAGACGATGAATTTGCAGCGGCGCGAGCACTAAGGAGGGCAGGGGGCTGAAAGGCACGGGCCAAGGCGCTCTAGCGGAGCGTGCGTTTCAAGACACAAAGGGCCAAGAAAAAAACCGCGCCCCTTTCGGGAACGCGGTTTCAGGTTTTGGGGGATTCGTTGGAAGAAAAAGTCGCTTCCAAAAACCGGCTTATTCAGCAGCGGCTTCTTCGCTAGTTTCAGCGGCAGCGCCTTCGTCGGACTCAGCCACCACGGTGACTTTGAGGAAGCAGTTGACGTCGCTGTGAAGCTTGACGGGCACTTCGAAGGTGCCGGTGTTCTTGATGGGCTTCTCGAGCTGGATCTGGTGACGATCGAGTTCAACCTTGGCAGCGCTGTCAGCAACAGCCTTGGCGATGTCGATGGTGGTGATGGAACCGAAAGCTTTGCCACCCTGGCCGGTCTGAAGGGTCAGCTTCAGCTTCAGCTTCTTGAGTTTGGCGGCGATCTTCTCGGCTTCCTGCAGTTCCTTGGCTTCGCGCTCGGCGCGGATGGCCTTCAGATTGTTGAGGTTGCGAAGGTTGCCAGCGGTTGCTTCGAAAGCCTTGCCCTGAGGGACGAGGAAGTTGCGGGCATAGCCACGCTTCACCTGCACGACGTCTGCTTCAGCGCCGAGGCCTTTGATCTTCTCTTTGAGTATTACTTGAACGTTTGCCATAAAGTCTGCCCTCCAGGGAAAGGGGGGCGATAGTACATGCTGAGGCCGCGCTGTCAAACGGTCTCAGCAGTTTTTCACAATGAGAGCAAGGAGTTTTTTAGAGGCTGGAAGCCGCCGTCAGGCAGCAAGGGCCTCGGGCAATGCCCTGCCGGATGTGCCCGGAGTTACGGTTCTACAAGGAATCCCGCCGCAAAAATTCGGGCATGACCTTGCTGTCGCCTTTGGTGGTGGGCTGGCGGATGAGCCGGTAGATGCGTTTGGCAAAGGTGGCTGCGCTGACACTGTAACGGGAAATCTGGGGCATGGTCTCGTCCAGAAAGGTGTCGTCGTCACGGCAGATGAGCGCGATGTCCTGCGGGATGCGGAGGCTGCGCTGCAGGAGGGCGGTGCAGACGGTGAGGGCGCTGGAGGTGCGGGCAATGAGCAGGCCCTGGGGCCGCTGTTTCGCCTGGGTTACGAGACGGTCCAAGGCTTTTAACAATCCTTCGCGGCTGCCATCATGCCTCTGAATGTGACCGGTGACACCACTGCCGGCGGCGGCGCGCAGGCCTTCTTCAAAACCGGCCTCGCTTTCGCGGTCGCCAGCATACTGCGGTTCCTGGATGAGCAGGGCCAGCCGCTGATGCCCGCGTGCGGCGAAGGTGCCGACGGCGTGGCGGCAGACGGCCCGGTGGTCGCGGTCCACGGACGGCAGGCTGAGGCCGGGAAAGACGGAGCCGACCACGACACAGGGCACCTGTTTTTGGGCAAACCATTCCTGCATGGCCTGGGTGCTGCGGTAGAGGACCCAAGCGGCGGCGGGCACTGTGGCCGTGAGGCTTTGCAAGGCGCGGGCGGGGTTTTTCCCTCCTGACCAGGCCCGGCCGACATGCACCTGCAGCAGATGGCCCTCACTGGCGAGCTGGCTGCGAAGTTCATCCACCCAAAGAAGAACAAAGGGAGGCATGGCATGCAGGGGCTCCGGACTAAGCAGGCCGATGGTGAGTGTGCCTGCGGGCCGGGATGCCTGGGTGATGGCGCCTTCGGAAACCCGTGTGGGTTTGCCATGGGCGATGGCCACGAGGCCTTCCGTTTCCAGCTGAGTCAAGGCCGCCCGCAAGGTGGGGCGGCTGATGTGCCACTCTTCGCAGAGGCGGCGTTCGCCCGGAAGCTCGTCACTCCAGCGTCCGGAGGCGATGGCCTCGCGCAGCACGCGGACGGTTTCGGTCACGAGGGAGGAGCGCTGAGGGATGCTGCCGGGGGTCATGAGGTTAGCAAATCTAACCAGTGCTCCCCCGGTTTCGGCAAGCCCGATCTTTTCTGCATGCGGACGTGGAGCCTTTTCTCTTCACGGCTTGGGCCTCTTTTTGGTAGAGTCGCCGGATGATGCTGAGCACTGCTCGTTCCAAGGAATCCATGAAGCGCTTTATCGTCGTGGGCGGTTTGTGCCTCTCGTTTTTGGCGCAGGGGCGGGCGACGGAGACAAACAAGGGGGGCGGGCCTGCGAAGGTGGCGGTGTCAGAAGATGGACATTACCGCCTCTCACTGGCGGAGACCGGACAGGGGCCGTCTCCATGGGATGAAAACAGGGCCTCGATTTCGGCCTCCTTCCGCCTGGAATCTCGTGCGGAGGCGGCCGGCGATTTCTCACAGCAGGTACCGGAGGGCGTGTTTTTGGAAGATGTGGAGGTGGCGGCTGCGGAACTTTTGTCCGGAAAAGATGTGGCAGGTGAGAAGGCCTCCAAATGGGTGGACTCCTCTGCTCTTACAGCCACCCTCCAGCACCTTGAAGTGGGGGATGGACAGCGGCAGTTGGGGCGGCTGAAAGTGGCCGTGACGCTGGTAAAGGTCACCGAATGGGAGGAGGTGAAGTTCAACGGGATTCAAAAGGCAGACGAGAAGGCTCTGCATTGCGGCCCGTTTGAATTGGTGGTTTGCGAGGTCCAACCCCGGCATCTCTCTGTGGCGGCCGCTGCATTCTCCGAACATGCCAGGGAGCATGAGGCTTATCGCGAGAGGATGCCGTTGCAATTCATCACTCATCGTTATGCCACGCAGGAATTGCGGCTGACCGACAGTGGTGGCAAGCGCCTGGGCTTTTCTGCCGGCACTTTCACCGGCGGCGGAAGCTCAGCCCGCTATGCCATTCAGAAAGGAATGCCGCTGACTTTTGCCTCCAAAGCGCAATCTGCAGGTGAAGCCCCATCCTCTTTTTTCGGTGAGGCAGAAGACATCCGTTATCCGGTGACAGCTGCTTTGAGGCTGCCGCGCAAGTATGTGAGCGAGCGGTTGGTTTTCGAATTTCGAGATGTTGAACTCCCTGCGCTGAAGCGGGAGAAATGAGGCCCTCTGGAGGTGAGGAAAGGTGACCAGTGACAGAACGGGGAAGCGTGGCGTTTAATGCGCACCACCCCACACCCTTATGTCCATCCCCCATTCTGAAATTCTGCAACTGAAGCGCTGGAACACGCCCACGATCTACAATGGCTGGGAGCAGATCACGCACGCGGATGTGGCCGCAGATGCCTTCAATCTGGAGGAGACCCGCGATTT
>DASWXG010000197.1:0-6879 GCA_036405615.1 Prosthecobacter sp.
CCGCAATCCACAGCTCCGTGGCATTGCTGGAAATCGTGCGCACGACTGTAACTCATCAGCGCCTGCCCGCAATCCACAGCGCAGGCCACAACGACGTTATTCTCCACATGACTGTAACTCATCAGCGCCTGCCCGCAATCCACAGCGACGGCGGCGGAGGGCATTGTGCTGCCGCTACTGTAACTCATCAGCGCCGGCCCGCAATCCACAGCCGGCGTCCCGGGTAAGGCGCGCCACATCGTACTGTAACTAATCAGCGCCTGCCCGCAATCCACAGCGGCAACGAGCTGAGGCCGGACGTGAACCGACTGTAACTCATCAGCGCCTGCCCGCAATCCACAGCAAACGCCGCAGAAGATCACCGACAGGTACGACTGTAACTCATCAGCGCCTGCCCGCAATCCACAGCCGCGACCAACATTTGCAGCTGGCAAAGCTGACTGTAACTCATCAGCGCCTGCCCGCAATCCACAGCGTGGGGGAACTGGCGGATGAAGTGGGCCCGACTCTAACTCATCCTCGCCTTCCGCCTGCCGCCCCCCTTCCCCCCAAAAAAAGTGGGCCGCCTCCGTTTCCGGAAGCGGCCCAGGTGTGGCCTAACCAATCATGGGTTAAGACACTTTACTTGAACACCTTGTCCTGGTCGTTGCCGCCGCTGACCAGATAGGCCAGCAGGTCCAGCAGTTCGTCCTGGTTCAGGGCATTGATGAGGCCCGGCGGCATCATGGACACCTTGCGGGTCTCCTTGCGCGCGATCTCGCTTTCATTGATCGCCATCTGGTCGTTCGGGGCAAACGGGTTCGCCATCACAAACACCTTGCCGTTTTCCTCCACCACAATGCGGCCCAGGATGGTGGTGCCGTCCTTCTTCACGATCTCGTGGCTGTCATACTGGTCGGAAATCACCTTGCTCGGCTCCACAATGTTCTCCATCAGGTCGCGCAGGGTGTAGCGGTTGCCGCTGCCCGTCAGGTCCGGGCCGATGCTGCCGCCCTCGCCATTGAAACGGTGGCAGGTGGCGCACATCACACTGCGGTACATCGCCTCGCCGTTCTTGAAGTTGCGCCCCTTCAGCCCGCCCTGGGTCAGGGCCGCCACCTCATCCACGCTCCAGGCGCGGCCCGGGCCCTTCGGCGCCACATAGTTCGGGATGTCGGCACCTTCCACCTTGCTGCTCAGCGCATCCATCGCCGCCACTTCAGACTCCGGCACAAAGCAGGCCAGGGACTCCTTGCGGATGTTTTCAATGAAGCCCTTGAAGCTGTTGCCGCCCTTCCAGGTGCGGGCGCGCGGGAACCACGAGAAGAACGTCTTGCGCAGTTCCGGTGTCCAGCCCGCCTTGGCATTGCGCAGGCAGAACATGTAGTACATCTGCTGGGCGTTCGGGCGGCTGCCGGCGGCGGCGCGGGCGGCATTGGCATAACCATCATTGCGGCTGAGAACGGCGTCGCTGGCCACCGCCTGGAAATCATCCTTGGCCTGCGCCATCAGCGCCAGCGTCTTGGCCGGAGCCTTGGTGGAGTCCAGGACGATCAGCAACTGGCACAGCTCGCGGTTGATGTCCGTGTCCGGGGAGGGATACAGCGGCTCCAGCTTTTCCACGATCGCCTCACACACCTCGGGCGAGGGTTTGCCCAGGCGGATGAGGATGAGTTCCAGCGCGCGCAGCGCCCCCAGATGCTGGCTGACGGTGAGGTCCGCGCCTTCCAGACGGGAGAGCGACTTCAGCATCTCCATCTGAAGTTGGGCCTTTTCTGGAGACACATTCTTGATCGGCTCCGAGGAAGGGCCTGCGGGCGGCTTCGGCTGCGGGGCTTTGGTGTCCACTTTGCGGCCATGCGCGCGGGACAGCGCCACCGTCGCCTCGATCAACGCCATCGGCTGGGTTTCAGCCAGGGCCTTCTCCTGCCACAGTTCCACCGGCAGACGCTCGATGGCCACCCGGGCAGCGTAGCGCACATGGCGGTCGCTGTGGCTCAGGTACGGCCACGCGGCGGCGATGATCTTCTGCGGGTCCTGCCCGTCCTGGTGCAGCGCCTCCAGCGTGTGGCGCATGCGCGTCTCCTCATCCAGCGGCAGCGCCTGGGCTGCAGCGGTGGATTCCTCGCCCACATAGCTCACACGATACACGCCAGACTGCGTGCGGCGGCCGCCGATGGCAAAATACATGGCGCCATCCTGCGGGTGGATGATGACATCCGTCAGCGGCAGCGGCTTGCCAAAGACAAACTCCTCTTTCTCCGCCAGGAAGCTGCCGCCCTTTGGCTGCAGGTGGATGGCCCACATGGTGCCATAGGTCCAGTCCGCCACGAACACCGCGCGCTGATACTTCGCCGGGAACTTCGCCCCCTGGCCGCTGACCACACCCGTGGGGCTGCCGGGGCCGATGTCCAGCGTGGTGGGCAGAGAGTCGGGGTAATACTGCGGCCACTTGCCGCTGCCGCTGCGCCAGCCGTAGTCCGCACCGCTCACGCAGTGGTTCACACGGGTGGGGCGGTACCAGGGGGAGCCGATGTCCCACTCCATGTCCGCATCATACGTGAAAAGCTCGCCGCTGAGGTCAAAGGCGATGTCGAACTCATTGCGGAAACCGTAGCAGAAAAGCTCCACGTCCTTGCCTTCCGGCGTCATGCTGCAAATGAAACCGCCCGGGGCCATCTTGCCCCGCGCGTGGCCGTTGGCATCCCAGATGCGGGGCAGGATGTGGTCTTCATCCCACAGCAGCGCGGGGCGGCTCTTCGCCAGTTCCAGCGGCACATCCGCGTGGTTGCCGGCATTGAAGTAGATGCGCTTGCCGTCCGGGCTCACCGTCATGCTGTGCAGGCCGTGCTCACCGCCGCCGGGCATCGTCACCAGCTTTTCCACCTTGTCATACTGGTCATCCTTGTCCGTGTCGTGCAGGCGGTAGAGACCGTTGTCCTTGCCGTTCTCGTTCACCATCACATACAGGCTGTTGAAGGCGTACAGCAGGCCGTGGGCCTTGCCAAAATCCACCTTCAGCTTCTCCGGCTTCAGCAGTTCCGTCTTGCCGATGGCCGGCACGCTCATGCGGTAGATGCTGCCGTACTGGTCGCAGGCGATCAGGCGGCCCTTGTCATCCGCGGTCAGCGCCACCCAGGAGCCCTGCTCCTCTTTCGGCACCGTGTAGAGCAGTTCCACCTTGAAGCCCTTCGGCACCGTCACATCCGCTGCGGCGATCACCGTGCCGTCGCCTTTGGAAGCGCCCACCTTGCCGTCAAACACCTTGCCCCAGGGGCCCACACCGTAGGTGCCCAGCACCGCCACCGGCTTCCAGTCCGTCTGGCCCGTAGGCGCCGCCTGCCACTGGCCGCTGGTCTCGATGACCTCCACACCGCCCTGCTGCTTGGCCAGCTCCAGTTTGGCGATCAGGCCCGCGCTGCCGCCCTTGTTGGTGGCCTGTACCTCGATCACATTCGTACCGCCCACTTCCAGCAGCTTGATGACATCCGTCTTCACCGGCTTCTGCCAGTCCTCGTTCACCGCCGCCTTCTTGCCATTGATGAAAACCGTCGCGCCATTGTCGCAGGTCAGGCTCAGGGTGGCGGACTTCGGCGTCAGCTTCAGCGGAAAGCTGAACCTGAACGTCGCCTTCTCCTGCGGCTGCGCCTTGGGCGAAGACCAGATCCACTGCGGCTCCGCGTGAAGCGCTGCCGGAAGGGACAGGAGGGACAAAAGGGTGAGTAAACGGGCCGGGGTGGTCATGAGAAAATCGGGCAAAGAAAACGCGCCATGCTAGCGAAGCCTTGCAGAGGCTGGCAAGGTATTGTGGAAGACTTCAGGATGAAATTTCTCCAGCCGCCGCACTTTTCCCGAATCGGACTTATCTTAGTTCTCGCCCGTGAAAGCGCTGGCTAAAAGAAGCCAGTTCACTCAACCATGCCTGTCGTGAGAAAAGCCCAGTCCGCCATCGCATGCTTCGCGGTCATTTGTATCCAAGTCCCTGCTTGGTCCCTTTGCTCATGCTCTCCCCAGAAACAACCAGCCGCAGAGAACCAGACGATGAAGGTCGAATTGCTGAAGCGGAAAGCCTTTGATTCAGTTCTCGCAGACATCAGTTCGGCAGGGTGGCCCGCAGGAGAAAAGGCCGCTCCCGAACAGATCGAACGGTTCGATTGGCTCTATGATCAAGTCGTCAAAATCGCCTCGCAGTACGGCAGCTTTAGCGAAGGCGGGCTGGAGCCCTCTGACTTTGCCTCAAGCCGCTACGTAGATCCCGTTCTGGTTCCCCTTTTCACTTCCAGCATCCAAGTCCCCGAACCGATGTGGGAGGAAATTCTCCAAGTTCTCCAGAACAGCGGGCATCCCTGCGCGGTCATCTTCGACGGTCCTGGGGGCCTCCAGGCCATCACCTCCACCGGCAGATTCATAAGGGCGCACCCATAGCCAGCAGCCTCGGCCTGCCCAACGCCTCCCCGCCTCCCCCGTCACTTCTCCCGGTGCAGCGGCAGCTTCAGCTTCGCCACCTCATTGAACCTCGCCGTGCGCTGCTTCACAAAGGCGGACGGATCACCCTTGCCATCCTTCATCGGCACCTTCTGGGCAAACTGGTAGGCTTTGACACCCTCCGTGCCCTTCTCCTTCACAAAGCGGTGCAGGTTGATCTCGATGTAGCTGCGGTCCGGCGCAGACAGCCACGCCTCCAAAAGGATGTCCTCCGCATCCTTGGCCGAGTCCGCCTTGAAGACCCCCACCTTCTGCGTCAGCAGCGGCTGCACCATCTTCAGCCAGGGCGTCGCCGCGTCCCCCACCTTCTCCGCCTTGAGCCAGTGGCGCACGGCCACCAGAGTCGTCCAGTTTTCCAGCGTCTCACCTTCCGGCACATACTCATTCGTCAGGGACCCGTCCTTGCCCTTCTCCGTTGAAGCCAGCCGGTATTTTAAACCGCCGAAATCCAGCGTTGCAGGAGACTCTGCCCGCACTGTACCAGCGAGGCAAAAAACAGCACCAACCGCCACCGCCACAAACAGAATCCGGGATAAATGTCTCATCGTTGTTGGTTAGGCTAGCAAACCGGAGATCCGTTTGCACCTCCAGATTCGCATCCCACACGCACTTCCCGCGTCTCAAAAAAAACTTCTCCCAGTGCTCCGCCACACACCCCAAGGAGTGACGGCATCCTGCCGTCTTTTCCCCGTCCCCATGAGGCCAGGATGGCCTCGCGCCCAATGACCACCGCCAACTCCCCAAACAAGCTTGCATCTCTCACGGATTTCCAGATAAAGCTTTCCGCATTCATGCCCCTGTTCAAATCCAAAAGCTTCCGCCTGCTTCTTGCCACCACCGGCCTTCTTGCGGGCGGATGGCTGCTCTGGAAAAACGAGGCGGCCCAATGGCTCGCGCAGCTCGTCTCCTCCAAGAGCCACCCTGCCGCCGCAGAGCTGGATGTGCCCGCCACGCTCGCGCAACTGCAGCGTACCTTCGCCTGGCTGCATCATGAAATCGGCCCGCGGAAAGCCCCTTCGCCCGTCTTCCCGCCCCCCTTTCAAGAACGCCTGCTCGCCGAACGTGCCGGGCTGGACATCCCCACCCTTCACGCCGCCGCCCAGGCCGGACTCACCAGCCCCGATCCCCTGCTCCAGGCCCAGGCCCTGCTCATCACCGGCCAGCGCGAGGCCGCCCTGGCCAAGTTCGACACCCTTTTGCAGGAACCCCAGGCCGCCCCTGCCCGCACACGGCTCGCGTGGGAGGGGAAGAGCCAGATCGCTGACGACACCCGGCAGTATGAAGAAGCCCTGCGCTGCTGGCAAAAAGTACTGGAACTCGACCAAACCGCCCTTGCCCCGCAAGACCCGGTTCTGAGCCGCGAAGCCCGGTGGTGGCACGCCGTCCATCTCCGCTTCAACAGCCGCTACCGCGATGGCGAAAAAATCCTGCGCGATCTCCTCCGTGAGCAGGAGGCGGCCCCAGGCACACGCCCCCTGGAGATCGTCTTCACCCTGGAACACCTCACAGGCGTCCTGAGGGCCTTTGGCGACCATTTCGAAGAAGTGGAAGCCCTACACCGCCGCCAGCTGGCCCTGCTGGAGACCCAGCCAGACAGCCCGCCCTATCTCCTGCTCAAAGCCCGGCAGCGGCTGGCGCACGCTTTGCGGATCAACAGTCGCGAAGAGGAGGCGGAAGTCCATCTGCTGGCAGCCCTGAAAGACCTCGAGAAAATCTACGGGGAAGACCATCCCAATCTCGACAGCCAGTACAGCGACGTGGCACGGGCCATGGTTCAAAACGGCCGCCTCGCCGAGGCCGAACCCTACAGCCGGCGTGCGCTGGAACTCGCCGAAAAACAGGCCGCCGCAGACGACTCCACCCTCTCATTCCACATCGCCCAATACACCGCCATTCTGCGCCGCCTGAACCGTGCGGAGGAGGCAGAACCCCTCATGCTGCGGATGCTCGCCCAGGAAGAAAAGCACTGGGGCAAAGACGGCCACTACACCGCAGACCAATTGGGGAAGACCGTGGAATACTACCTCTCCATCAAACGCCCCGCCTCGGCCGAACCCCACCTCGCCCGGCAGATTTCCCTGCTCGAAAAGCTGCATGGGGAAAACAACCCGCGACTTTACAAACCCCTCGGCCAGATGGTGGACATCTTGCAGGCCCTGAAGCGCGAGCCCGAAGCCTCCGCCTGGATCGAGCGCCAAATTCTCAACTGCCGTCACTACAAGATCATCGTCGGCTATCCCTCCCCCAACCTGGAAGCAACCCAACGCCGCTACCAGGACTCCCTCACCGCGCAAGGCATACCGCCTGCCGAGATCGCAACCCGTCTCCAGACCGTCCTCACTCGCGAGCTCGAGTAACCCGGGCGCGTTTTACGCTGATCCATCGTCGCCCGGAGACAAGTTCGGAAGAAATGGG
>DASWXG010000198.1:0-3115 GCA_036405615.1 Prosthecobacter sp.
GAGCCGGGAATCACCGCCTTGGTCACCCGGTTGCATGATGAAGCGCTGACTTCCCGCATGCCGGGAACAGCCAAGCAGGCGGTGCTGTATGTCTCTCATCATTCGGCAGACACGGACTTGCGGGAAGAACCGCTGGTGAAGGAGCTTCTTGAAGCCTCACCGCAAGTGGCCTTCTACGCCTGCGATGTCCGGGGCATCGGTGAATCGCGGCCCAATACGTGTGGTTTGGACCAGTTCCTAAAACCGTACGGCAGTGACTATTTTTATGCAGCCCACGGCATCATGCTGGACCGTCCTTTGTTAGGCCAGCGCGTGTATGATGTGCTGCGGGTGCTGCAAGTGCTGCGTGCGGCCGGACATCAGGAGATCCATCTCGCTGGCCGTGGTTGGGGAGCTTTGGCGGCTGCGTTTGCCGGGCTGTTGTCCGAAGAAGTGAAGCAGGTGACCTTGAAGAACGCGCTGACTTCGTACGCGGAGATCGCCGCCGATCCCGAATACCGGTGGCCGTATGCCCTGATGTTGCCGGATGTTCTCTCGCATTTCGACATGCCGGATTGCTACGCCGCTCTCGGCAGTAAAAAGCTCAGCCATGCTTCACCTTGGGGAGCACGCGACGGCATGGGCGAGTGATGCGGAGACTTATGCCTACCGTCCGGCTGTCAAACCTGTGGATTAGGAAGACAGCCGGGAGCGTTGAAGCTGTGGCGAGCCTCGTGCAAACTGGCTCAGCCATGGCAGCGCTTTTTCCGGCGGCAGCCAGGGGCGGCTGGTGGGCAGACGGCTGAACATGCGGAAACATTCCTGCCGGTGTTTTTCACAGCAGAAGGACAGGATCCATTCTTCGTAGTGCACTAGCCAGCCGGCAAAGGTTCGTCCGGCTTCCAGGACTTCTTTGGCATTCCCGGAACCCAGACTGGCATGGTCATGGCGGCCAGGGATGACGGCGCTGGACAGCCTGTGCGCATAACAACGTTTGTCGGAACGGACGAAAAGAAAACCCGGTGAGGCAGACTTCTCACCATACCACCCGGCACAGGCACCGTGAAGCTCGACAAAACCCTCGCGCCACGGAACACGGTAGCAACTGGTGCCCTGCAGGCCGGGGGAGCGGCGTTTTTCAAAACCGTAAGCCAGCAGAAGGTTCCCTTCATGAAGGACATCCCGGCCCCAGAAAAACATCTGCTGTCCGAGGGCGTTTGTGAAATCATTGACGAAGCCCCGGCTCTGACGGTTCCCCGCCTCGAAGGTGTTGGCGGCTGGTGCAGGGCGGGGCTGCGGCTCGACCGTTGTGTTCAGGGTCAGCTTTTTCGGAGGCCGGGGCATAGGCTTACCAGTCATTGGGATCGAAGCCCGGATTGATCTCTGCGGAAGGCAGGCTGGCAAAGCGCTGGCGGATGTCTTGCACCGGGAGGCTGACGCCAATGACCACCGCAGTCGGGGCGATGGCCAGTGTGTTCAGCATGGGGAGAAACCATGTTTCCGCCTTGGGCCGGACATGCTGGAAGGACATGGGGATGGAGGGCAGTTCCTCCAGCCGGCACAGTCCTTTGACCCGGACCACCTCGGCGGGCAGGGAAGACAACGCCTGTTCCAGATCCCGCCGTTTCACTACAAAGGGAATGTCCAGCTTCATGGCGGTGAAGGCCCGCTCATTCTCGTGGTGGTGATGGTGAGGCTTTTCTTCCAGAAGCTCCGTCAGCACCCTTTGTGGCTGCGCCGGACTGCGCGGGAGGCGGGAAGAGCGGACCAGAAATTTCAGGAAGTCCGCCAGTGCAGCAGCACTGGTTTGCACAGCCCGGGGGCTCATTTGTGCAACCCAGTCTTTCAAATCCTGCGCGCGCGTTGTACCAGCCTTGTCGGTATGCGTGAGCAACCAGTGTGTGGCGGTCTGCATCTGCTCGCACTCCAGTTCATTGTGACCGTCGCGTTTTTGCCAGCGGTGGGCGTCCAGCATCGTGACCTGAATGGGGGAGGTGAACCGCCGCGCCTCAGCTCTCGCGGTGAGGGCCGTGATCAGGGTGATCAGGTCCGAGGCTCCGTTTACCTCGACAAGCAGCACTCCATTCTTCGGCACTTCGATGTCGCCCAGGATCTGCATGAACTCGTTCAAGGAACCGCAGCAAACGCAGGAGCCGCTGAGTGCCTGAACTTCCACGTCGGGTGTGCGCAGACGGGCAGCGTCCACTTCAGCATCGGCGAAGTCATTCACCACGATGCTGAAAGGCACCTTCCTCTCCCTCAGGGCTCCGGTGAGATGTTTGAGAAAGGTGGTCTTGCCAGATCCCAGGAAACCGGCGATCAGGACCAAAGGAACAGGGTGCATGGCGTTGTTGCTCAGTCCTCCTGTTCTTCGGACGCCGATGCTGCGGGAAGCCACTGGGGGAAGGGGTCGGGCATGCGCGCCCAAGCTTCGGGCCCCCGGGCAAACTCGGCATCGGTGAGCAGACACGCGTCGAATTTTGCCCGGAGCGCTGCTTGATCCATGTTTCTGCCGATGATCACGATTTCCTGCCTGCGGTCACCATAGGGTGCGCGGCTGTTGGCCCGGATCTCTGCCAGACTTTGGGGGTCCTCAGGCCATTCGGCCCGGTCTACAGCGGACCAGAAGAAACCCAGCGCGCGGGTGTCTCTCAGGACACCCGCCTGGGAGATAAAACCTGCAAGTTCCATGCGGGTGGCCAGCCAGAAAAGCCCCTTGGCACGTACGACACCTTGCCAGGCGGACTGGATGAGATCTTGAAAACGCTGCGGATGGAAAGGGCGATGGGCACGGTAGACGAAACTGCCAATGCCGTACTCTTCGGTCTCCGGTGTGTGACCTTGCAAGGAGTCCAGCCAGCCCTGGCTCTGCTCCGCTTCCTTCATGTCAAAGAGACCCGTCTGCATGACGTCCTTCAAAGGAACGGCCGAGTTCTGCGTGAGGTGAACCTTGGCCCGTGGATTCAATGCATAGATCACACCCTGGATCTCTTTCAGGTCCTCTGCGGGGACTGCATCGGTCTTGTTGATGAGGATCACATTGGCGAACTCGATCTGGTCGGTGAGGAGGTGGGCCAGTGTGCGCCCGTCTTCCTGGCCCAGGGACTGCCCGCGATCCTCCAGATCGTCCGTGCTG
>DASWXG010000199.1:0-5391 GCA_036405615.1 Prosthecobacter sp.
GTCACCGGTGTTACCAGACCAGCCGCCACCTTGGACGAAGTTTGCTCCTCATCCCTGTCCACAAGGACAAAAGGCACTCCGCGTCCGAATAGCTGCCAGGCAAGTGATGTGCCGGCAAGCCCCTGGCCGATGATGAGAAAACGCGGACTCATTGAAGATGAAGGACTCATGTAACAGCGCCGAAGCAAAGGCAAATCCTGCTGGCATGACAGCGGGGAAAGTGGGAGGCTTTCTGCCTGTGACGGAAAGCTCCCTTCTCCCTCAAAACCTCCTGATCCGATGGCTCACCGGCCTGTGCGCGCTGCTGCTGACCGCAGCCTGCCCGGCACAGGCGCAGGAAGACATCACGGTCCAGTTGAAATGGAAACACGCCTTCCAGTTTGCCGGCTTCTACGCCGCCGTGGAGCGGGGCTTTTACAAAGAGGCGGGGTTGAATGTGAAACTCGTGGAGGGCGGCCCGGAAACGAACTTCGCAAAAGAACTGACCGACGGCAGCTGCCACTATGCCGTGGCCCTGGCCTCCATGCTGATTCACCGGAACGAGGGCAAGCCCATTGTTGCGCTGGCAGCCATTCTCCAGCACTCCCCGGAAATCCTCCTGGTAGCAACGGCGAGCGGCATCAACACTCCGCACCAGATGGCGGGGCGCACAGTGGCCGTTTCCCCGGAGGACACGCCTTCCCTGCTGGCAATGTTTAAAAATGAAGGTCTGGCACCGGATGCGGTGAAGACGATTCCCTATGAATTCAGCCCGGAGAAAATGGCGAGCGGCGAGATTGCCGGCATGGGTGCCTACAGCATCAACGAGCCGTTTATCATGGGGAAGAAGAACATTCCTTTCCGGCTTATCCAGCCCCGTGACTACGGCGTGGACTTTTACGGGGACTGTCTCTACACCACTGAGCGCGAGATCAAACAGAACCCGGCACGGGTAAAGGCCTTTATCGATGCCACCCTGAAGGGCTGGCAGTATGCGATGAGCCACCGGGAAGAACTCATCGACATTCTCAAAAATCGCTACAACTGCCCGATCTCCAAAGAGGCTTTGCTTTTTGAAGCTGACGAAATGGCCCGCCTGATGTTTTCAGAGCTGATTGACATCGGCCACATGAACGAAGGCCGGTGGCGCCACATCGGTGACACCTATGTGCGGCTCGGCATGCTTTCGCCGGATTACACGCTCAAAGGGTTCCTCTATGACCGCAACCCGAAGACAGATCTCTCCTGGCTGTGGTGGACAGTGGGGGCGACGGCAGGCAGCACGCTGCTGCTGGCCGGTCTGGTACTGGGGCTCATTCGGGTGAACAACCGCATCACCACGGCGGAGAAGGAAGCACGCGAATCCAAAACGATGCTGCAGACCGTCATCAACACCATCCCGGTCGGTGTCTTCTGGAAAGACCGAGAGCACCGCATCCTGGGCTGCAACCAGGTCTTCGCCGACTATGCCGGTTTGGGCTCTCCCCAAAACGCCCAGGGTCTGGACAGCGACCGGCTCCCCTGGCAAAACGGCAAACCGGAAGAAGATGTCACCGACCAGGAAGTCATGGAACAGGGACGCTCCATCCTCCTCGCTGAGAAAACGCTGGCCGGCTCCCAGGGCAACACCCGCCATTTTTACCAGAGCAAGGTGCCGCTGAAAGATGCGGAGGGGACACTCATCGGCCTGCTCAGCGTCATTGAAGACATCACCTCCCTGAAGACGGCAGAGGCCCACCAGACCCGCCTGAAGGAACGGCTCATCCTGGCGCAGAAGTATGAAAGCCTGCACCGGCTGGCGAACGGCGTCTGCCACCATTCCAACAACATCCTTCAGGCACTAACCAGTTATGCAGAGCTGGCCCGCTTTCAGTCCCCAGCGGGCCAGACACGCGACTTCATGGACGGCGTCCTGCGAGAAAGCCAGCGTGTAGCAGCCCTGAACCGGGTGCTTCTCACCTGCACCGGCCACGGTCTCCACCAGTTTGAAGACACGCCTCTGCGCACCTTTATGGAAGAGTCGCTGCCTACTCTGAAGTGCTGCCTGCCTTCCTCCCATGTGCTGGAGTGGCAGCACGACGGCTCCACTGTACATCTCCATGCAGACCGTGAGAGCCTCCGGCATTTGCTGATCAACCTGCTGACCAATGCCTCGGAGTCTACCGACGGGGCCGGCACCATTTTCCTGCGCACGGGTTCTATGACCTGCGATGCCGCCTACCTGCACGAGACCCATGTGGAGCCGGCGCCTCGACCCGGCACCTATGCGTTCCTGGACATCACCGACACCGGCAAAGGCATGACACCCGAAGTGCTGAAGATGGTGTTCGATCCCTTTTTCTCCACCAAGTTCACCGGCCGCGGCCTGGGCATGGCGGCGGTGCTCGGCATTGTCAAAAGTCACGAAGGCACTGTCAAAATCCAAAGCGAACCCGGAAACGGGACCACCGTGCGCGTGCTCTTGCCGGTGATCCCGCAGTGATCAATCCCCGGCCTTGCCGCTGCGCTTGCGGTGCTTGCGCACCATGCCCATCTCCTTGAGTTTTCGCTGAAGGGTGCGGCGGCTCATGGCCAGCAATTCTGCGGCCTCGCTGCGATTGTTTCCCGCCTCTTCAAGCGCTTTCAAGATGAGCTGCTTTTCCATCTCATGCACATCCAGTGCAGCCTTGGGCGGCCCTGCGTTTTCAGGAAGTTTGCCACCCGCGCGCGATGGCACCGGGGAAGGCAGCCTCCAGCCCAAGCCGCCCGGCTGGGAAAGGTAGTCCGGCAGGTGGCGGGCCATGACGCGGCTGGTGTTGCTCATCACCACGCCGTGTTCAATCGCAGCCCGCAGTTCACGGACGTTCCCCGGCCAGTCATAGTTCATGAGCAAAGGCAGCGCGTCCTCGCCCAACGGCTTGTAACTCTTGCCGTTGGCACTGGCGAGATCCTTCAAAAAGTGATCGGCCAGGATGGGGATGTCGCCTTTCCGGGTGCGCAGCGGTGGCATGTGGACGGTGACCACCCGCAGGCGCCAGTACAGGTCTTCACGAAACTTTCCTTCCTCCACCATCTTGGCGAGGTCTTTGTTGGTCGCGGCCACCACACGCACGTCCACCTTGATGGGCTTGCTCCCGCCCACGCGCTCGATGGTTTGCTCCCCCAAAGCCCGGAGGAGCTTCACCTGGGTGCTCGCATCAATCTCGCCGATCTCGTCGAGGAACAATGTGCCTCCGTCCGCCAGTTCAAAGCGGCCAATGCGGCGCTCCTGGGCCCCGGTGAAGGAACCTTTCTCGTGGCCGAAAAGCTCGCTTTCCAAAATCTGCGGCGAAAGAGCCGCGCAGTGGACAGTCACCAGTTTGGCTTTTGGCCTTCCGCTGAGGTTGTGAATGGCACGAGCCACCAGTTCCTTGCCGGTTCCGCTTTCGCCTTCAATCAGCACTGTTGCACGGGTGGGGGCCACCTGCTGGATGGTCTCCAGCACTGGCTTTAATGTCTCCGCTTTTCCCAAGATGCCTTCGATGGAGTACTTCTGCTCCACCTGCTGTTTCAGCGCCTTGTTCTCACGCTCCAGGTTCCGGCTGCGCAGGGCGCGTTTAACCAAAAGTTCAACTTCATCCAGATTCAGCGGCTTGGTGACAAAGTGATAAGCACCCCGGCGCATGGCCTCCACTGCGGTGTCCACGCTGCCGTAGGCCGTCATCATGATGCAAACCGGAGGCTGCGGCAGTCCCAGCGCGGCATCCAGCAGTTTCATCCCGTCATCCTCTCCCAGACGGAGATCCGTGAGCATGACATCCACATGGTCATGCTTGAGATGCTCCATGGCCTCGGCGGCATTGGAGGCGGCATAGCAGTCGAAGTCATCCTCCAGGGACAGACGAAGCCCCTCACGGGTGTGCTTTTCATCATCAACGATGAGAATGGTCGCGGGATCAGTCATGAGGGAGATTCAGATTCGTGGCTGTCGTCACCTGCCTCCAGCAGCCTGACTTTGCGCTCCACCAGAGGCAGCCAGAGACTGACGCAGGTGCCCTTCCCTGCCCGGCTTTCGATGTCAATTTCACCGCCGTGTTCACGGACGATGCGCCGGACAATCAGCAAGCCCAGGCCGGTACCTGTGGCGCGGGTGGTGGAGAAAGGCTGGAACAGCTTGCCCATCTGCTCCGGGCTGATGCCCTTTCCCGTGTCTTCGAAACTGAGCCGCACCTCAAAGTCTGTGTAACTGCCCTGGATGGTGAGCTCCCCGCCCTGAGGCATCGCCTGGCAGGCATTGCGGACCAGGTTGTAAACAGCCTGCTTCATCTGGTCCGCATCCAGAAGCATGGAGGGCATGTCCGCCCGCAGATCCAGCCGCACTTTGACATGGGCCTGGTCCAAGTCCGGCTTGAGAAACCGAAGACTTTCCTGGATGAGACCGGCCAGCTGGACGCGCTGCAACTGCGGCTTGGTGGGACGGATGGCCGCCAGGAACTGGCTGATGATGCCGTCCATCCGTTTGATCTCGCCGGTGGCGATGTCCAGATGCTCCCGCAGCGGTTCACCCGATTTGCCCATCTTCCGCAGGCGGCGTTCGAGCAACTGCAAATGAATGGTCAGAGAGTTGAGAGGGTTGCCCAGTTCGTGGGCCACACCCGCCGCCAGCAGAGTGAAGGCATTCAGACGCTCGCTCTCGATCTGCTCTTCCGTGCGCTTGCGGGTTTCAGTCACATCCCGGATCAGCATCACAAAGCCCAGCGGCTGTTCGTCGTCGATGCTGGTGATGTAGAAATTCAGGTAGCGGTTTTCTGGATAGGCAGTTTCCAGATCGCGACTGACCACTGTGCCGGGCTTGAGCAACTCCGTCCAGTCCAGGCCGCGCATGCCGTGGTTGAGCTTCTGGCCCAAAACCTGATCCTCCCGCAAACCAAAGAACTGGCAGGCCGCCGTGTTCACGTACCGAACACGCCGGTCTTGGTCCAGAAGAATGACCCCCTCCTGCAAAGCCTGGAAGGTTTTCTCCAGGAAGCCTTTTTCCTTCATCAGCTCCAGCACCACGCCCTGGACTTCGGCGGGTTCCAGCCGGTCCATGCGCTTCAGCAGCTTGTCTAAAAAGGCAGATCTCATAGACTGGCGGGCATGACGGACATTCTGCTGGTTTTATCTACGTTCCCTGACTTCGAAAAAGCGAGCCAAACTGGCACAATGCTGGTGGAGTCGCAACTGGCCGCCTGTGTCAATTTGTGCCCCGGTATCAATTCCATCTACCGCTGGCGAGGCGCGGTGGAACAGAGCCAGGAAGTCCTGGCTTTGTTCAAGACAACCCGGCAGCGCTACGAGGCCTTCGAACAAAAGCTTCGTGAATTGCACCCTTACGAGGCGCCGGAGATCCTGGCCTTTCCCGCCGAGCATGCGGCCGAAGCCTATGCCCGGTGGGTGGCGGCGGAAACTTTG
>DASWXG010000200.1:0-3952 GCA_036405615.1 Prosthecobacter sp.
GCGGAGGTGGCTGCGGAA
This sequence comes from Prosthecobacter sp., assembly GCA_036405615.1. Lineage (GTDB taxonomy): Bacteria > Verrucomicrobiota > Verrucomicrobiia > Verrucomicrobiales > Verrucomicrobiaceae > Prosthecobacter. The sequence goes on from DASWXG010000200.1 coordinate 19, forward strand.
GCGGCGAGGCTGGTCAGAAAAGTGCGGCGGCTGGTGCTCATGAGATTGTGGCGGCGGTTGTAGCGGGAACGTGTACGGAGGGCAAGGCCGCTTTTGCGCTGTGAAGTGCCTGCAATGTCCAGACAATGGGGTAGAGCTTTTCGTGATACCACAGCCGCGCGAAATAGAGGCCGATGGGTGCGACCGGAAAATGCGTGCCGTTGCGGGTGGCGGCCGCCAGCCAGAGGGCGGCACGTTGCACTGCCTCAGCATTCCAGGCTCTTCCCGCTTTCTTTTGCAGGGCAAGGGCATGCAGGCAGACAGCGGTTTCTTCCACAGATGAGGGCACGTTCAAATCACCACCCCAGCTGCCATCGGCTTTTTGGGTTTGCTCCAAATAGCGGAGACCGGACGAGATGAGCGCTTCGGCCTGGTAAGCGAGAGCCGGGCAAGTGGTGAGATACGCCACCACCTGGGCTGTGCCATACACCGGGTTCTCTTCATCGTGGGTATGTTCGTTGCCAAACCAAAGGGGGATCCAGGAGCCGTCGGGCCGTTGCACTTTTTTCAGATAAGCCAGGGCCGGCAATGTGGAAGCCTGCACTTCCGTGCGCATAGCCTGCGGCAACAGCGGCTCCCACGACCACCAGGCCAGGAGTGCGTGAGCCGTCAGTTCGGGAGTGCTGCGATCAAAGGGCAGGGTGCCCCAGCCCCGGCAAAAGGTGGGGATGCCGCCATCCCGGTTTTGCAGATCCAGCAGCCAGCGTGTGCCTCTGGCGGCGTGGTCTGCCATGGTCGCATCATGCGCCGCCCAATGGTGGAGGGCGATCAGTGCGCCCGGTGTGTCGTCTGCATCTGGCACGCCTCCTGGCAGATCCGTCCAGGCCCAGCCCCCCGGTGCCGCATTGGTGAAGGGATGAATGCTGTCATAGTGCTGGCCCAGTACCCAGGGAAGGCAGGCCCGGGCGGCTTCCGCTGCGGGTGAGTCAGCGGGCGGTGCTTCGCCTGCGGCCAGACTTTTCATCGCCATGGTGGTGCCCCAGGTGGCAAGGTTCGTGTCAATGGGCCAGCTCCCGTCCGCCCTCATGGACGCTTTCAAAAAGGCCGCCGCGTCAGGAACGCAAGGGTGGTATTTCTCACCGGCCGAAGCCAGGGCCATGGTCACAAAGCTGGTTAGGGGAGTCGCCTCCAGATAACCGCCTGTCGAAGGCTGCAGCAGCTTCAGCATGGGGCTGATACGCGGCCACAGGGCTGCACGCACCCAGCGCAGCGGGTTCCACCACGCCGGCGGTGCATGGAAAAACCGGGCATGGCCAATGGCGATAAGGGCTGGCAGCGCATAGCTCACCACCGGCAGGCCGATGGCCCCAAACCATTCCCGTGGCAGGGCTGCCAGTTCAAAGGGGAGAGGGAGCACACGTCTCCAGGCTTTCTCGCCCAGGGTGCCGCCGATGGCGCACAGCATGAGGATGGGCACGGAGAAAGTTTTGTCTTTGCCGTAGCGGGCGATCACCGCGCGGCTGATGGCCTCCGGTTCCAGGGATCCGACGTGGTTTTGAATCCAGGCATCACAGCGCCGGATGGACTCTGCGCTTTCCGGCGTGTTGGCGGTTTTTCTCAACGCACTCCAGCAGAGCAGGGTGGTGGAAAGGTTGCTCTTGCTCAGCGTGGTGTCGCCCCAGCCGCCGTCCGTGTTTTGATGTTTGATCAGCCACTTGGCCCCAGATTGAATCCAGGTGCCATAGGAGATGGAATCCACACAATGCAGCGCCACGATGGCGGTGGCGGTCGAGAGGGCACTGCTGGCCAGTTCTCCCTCCCAATGGCCTGCGGATGTACGCAGCGACAGCAGGTGAGATTCCGTGTTCGCCAGAGCTTCGTGAACAGAATGTAACATGTGGATGGCTGATTGTTCGTGGGGTTGCGCTCCGTTCAAGAAGAACCGCCATGAGAATCCTTCCGCTCGCCCTTCTTGCCCTGACCGCCTCCCTCGTCCAGGCGGACGAACCCCGCTGGTATAAAGGCAACACCCACACGCATTCCCTGTGGAGCGACGGCAATGATTTCCCGGAAATGATCTCCTCCTGGTACAAGGAGAACGGCTACGACTTCCTGTGCATGTCCGATCACAACACCCTCGCTGAAGGCGACAAGTGGGTGGCGGAGGCGACCATTGAAAAGAAGAAACTGACCCTGGGGCGCAAAGTCATGGAAAAGTGCCGGGACAAATTTGGCGACGGCTGGTTGGTCACCCGCACCAATGACAAAGGCCAGACGGAGGTGAAGTTGAAAACGCTGGAGGAATACCGCCCGAAACTGGAAGAAGCAGGCAAGTTCCTGCTTGTGCAGGCGGAGGAAGTCAGTGCCGGTTACGCCAAAGCGCCGATCCACATCAATGCGGTCAATGTCACCAAGGCTGTGCAGCCCCTGAAGGACATCACTTCCATCCGTGAAACACTGCGGGCGAATTTGCAGCTCATCGCTGCGGAAGCTGCCAAGATGGGCCGTCCTGTGATGGCTCACCTCAACCATCCCAACTTTCGCTGGGCCGTCACGGCCGAGGACATTGCCCATGTCATCGAAGACCAGTTTTTTGAAGTCTACAACGGTCACCCTTCCACCTATCCCGAAGGCGATCCGGCCCGGGCGGACACGTCCACCGACCGTATTTGGGACATCGCCAACACCATCCGTCTGGTGGAGCTGAAACAGCCGCCCCTCTTTGCCTTGGGCACGGATGACAGCCATCACTACCATGGCGGCACCGCCACCTCCGGCCGTGGCTGGGTGATGGTGAAGGCTGACAAACTCGACCCGAATGCCTTGGTGGAAGCCATGAAGCGGGGCGATTTTTACGCTTCCTGCGGGGTAACGCTGGAGGATGTCAGCTTTGACAAAACCACCCGCAAACTCACCGTCAAAATCAAAGGCGAACCCGGGGTGAAGTATGTCACGGAGTTTCGTGGCACCCCCAAAAACTACGACCGCGCTGTCAAGGAAGTGCCCACACCGGAGGGAGACAACTACCCCGTCCGCCTGAAGCACAGTGAGGACGTGGGCAAGCTGCTGGCCTCCAGTGAATCCCTTGAGAGTTCCTACCAGATGAAGGGAGACGAACTTTATGTCCGCGCCATCATCACCTCGGACAAGGTGATGAAAAACCCGGCCACTCCCGGCCAGTTGCAAAAGGCCTGGACTCAGCCGGTAGGCTGGCAGCCCTGAGCCAGGTTTTAGCCTGGGCAGGCCCTTCCACAGACTCTCTACAGGTTGCCTCCTCGGCTTCCTGGTGCCATCATAGCCGCTCATGTCTGCGTTGCTTGAAATCCTGGCTTTGCCCGGACGCTCCTTTTTGAACTTCCTGGCCTATCTGGGCCAGATCGGGGGGCTGTTGCGGGAGCTTTGGGATGCCGTGACAAAGGGCACCCTGCGCGTGCGCCTGATGGCGGAGCAGCTGGTGAACATCGGCTACGGTTCCCAGACGGTGGTGGTGGTGACCGGGGCCTTTACCGGTGCCGTGTTCACAGCGCAGTCCTATTTCAAGTTCAAGGACTTCGGCATCGAGTCCACCGTCGGCAGCATCGTCAGCGTCTCCCTCTGCCGCGAGCTGGCCCCGGTGCTGGCGGGCCTTATGGTCACCGGCCGTGTGGGGGCTGCCATGGCGGCGGAGATCGGCACCATGAAAGTGAACGAGGAGATTGACGCCTTGCGTGTCATGGGTGCGCACCCGGTGGACTTCTTGGTGCTGCCCCGTTTCGTGGCCATGATGATCTCCATGCCGCTGCTCATTGCGGAATCCATCGTGTTTGGCCTCGCGGCTTCCGCCCTGGTCGCTTCGGGTGTGTTTGAGATTCCTTTTGCCTGGTTTTGGGACCATGTGAAGGACCACACCAACCACGAGGACCTGAGCTTTGGCATGATCAAAGGTTTCGTCTTCGGCATCCTCATCGTATTGATC
>DASWXG010000201.1:0-3124 GCA_036405615.1 Prosthecobacter sp.
TGTTGGAGCCGAGGTCGACTGCGGCGAGGCGTGTGCCGTTCTGCATGTTTTTCTGATTGGAGCTTCGTTCGGCATGGTACCGCGAGCGTTGGGTGCGCCCGCGCAAAGCGCATCGCCACCAGGACGGCGGGAGGGCTGGTCGTGAGACTGTGATCTTCGCCAGTGTCTGCGGCTTGTATGACAAATCAATGACGACGTTACTGGTGTTGGACGGGGGTGGAATGCCTGTGTTGCAGTTGCTGGGATGGGGGAGGGGTGTGTCACTGAATTGTCATCTTGGAGCCCTAGAGTTCAGCCTGTTCCTGTCAACCCTAGCCAAAAGGTACTGAATAATGAAACGCACATTTCTCAAAACCGTCGCTGTAGCACTGGCCTCCATGGCTGTAGGCAGTGCTTTTGCGGCGGACATCACCGGCGCTGGCGCAACCTTCCCGTTCCCCATGTACGCCAACTGGGCTGAAGCCTACAAAAAGGAAACGGGCACGGGGCTGAACTATCAGTCCATCGGCTCTTCCGGCGGCATCCGCCAGATTCGTGCCAAGACCGTGGCCTTTGGTGCATCCGATGCGCCAGTTTCCGGTGCTGATCTGGAGAAGGACGGCATGGTGCAGTTCCCTGCAATCATTGGTGGCACGGTGCCGGTGGTGAACCTCGAAGGCTTCAAGCCCGGCGAACTGCGCGTGACTGGCCCTGTGCTGGCAGAAATCTTCCTGGGCAAGATCGCCAAGTGGAATGACGCGAAGCTGGCCGCACTGAACCCGGGCAAGACCTTGCCGGACCAAAACATCACCGTGGTTCACCGCGCTGATGGTTCGGGCACCACGTTCAACTGGACCGACTACCTGTCTGCTGTCAGCAAGGAATGGGCAGACTCCGTGGGCAAGGGCGCTGCCGTGAAGTGGCCTGCTGCGTCGTCGGTGGGTGGCAAGGGCAATGAAGGCGTGGCCGCCAACGTGACCCGCGTGAAGGGCGCTGTAGGTTATGTGGAATACGCCTACGTCAAGAAGAACAACATGAACTTCCTGCAGCTCCAAAACGCTGACGGCAAGTACGTAAGCCCTGATGACAAGACCTTTGCCGCAGCCGCAGCCAGCGCTGATTGGTTCAGCGTTCCTGGCATGGGCATCTCGATGGTCAATGCCAAGGGTGCAGAAAGCTGGCCTGTCAGCACAGCCTCGTTCATCCTGATGTACAAGGACCCTGCGGACAAGGCGCAGTCGGCTGAAGTTCTGAAGTTCTTTGATTGGGCGTTCAAGAATGGCAAAGGCATGGCCACGGAGCTGGACTATGTGCCGCTGCCTGACAGCCTGACCGCCGAGATCCGTTCCAAAGTCTGGTCGCAGATCAAGAAGTAAGTCAGTCTGCCCCAGAATACCCCCCATCGGCCGCCTTGGCTGGCCGATGGGTGCTGGTTTGTGGGGATCTCCAGAAGCCAGATGGGAGTCAACATGAGCGTGGGAACCACCATGAGTTCGCAACCCGGGTCCGCCAAAAAGACGGACGCCCCTACGGAGTCGATGGTATCGATTGCCAGGCGGCAGCGTCTTCAGGACATCTTTTTTCATCGGTTGACCCAAAGTCTTTCGCTGCTGGTGCTGGCGGCGCTGCTGGGGATCATCGTCTCTCTGTTCATCTACGCTTGGCCGACGTTCCATAAGTTCGGTGTCCAGTTCATCTGGCGCGTGGAATGGGACATCATCAATGAAGAGTTCGGTGCTGCGATTGCCATCGTCGGCACCCTGGCCAGTGCTGGCATTGCGCTGCTGATTGCGGTGCCTCTGGCTTTTGGCATTGCCCTTTTTCTGACGGAAACCTGCCCGGTCTGGCTGAGGCGCCCCCTGGGCACCGCAGTGGAGCTGTTGGCGGCCGTTCCCTCGATCATCTACGGCATGTTCGGTCTGTTCGTCTTTGCCCCGCTGTTTGCCGATTACTTCCAGATGCCGGTGCAAAAGCTGCTGGGCTCCATGCCGCTGGTGGGCTTTCTGTTTGGCGGCAGCACCAACGGCTTTGGCATCCTGGCGGCCGGTATCGTGCTCGCGTTCATGGTGCTGCCGTTTGTGGCGGCGGTGATGCGCGATGTGTTCGAGATTGTTCCGCCCATCCTGCGCGAGTCTGCCTATGGCCTGGGCTGCACGACCTGGGAAGTGGTGCGCCGCGTGGTGCTGCCTTACACCCAGAAGGGCGTTATAGGCGGAATCATGCTGGGCCTGGGCCGCGCTCTGGGGGAGACCATGGCTGTGACCTTTGTGATCGGCAACGCCAACCGCATGCCGACATCCCTCTTTTCGCCGGGAACCTCGATTGCCTCTACGCTGGCCAACGAGTTCGGCGAGGCGGCTGACTTCCATCTTTCCACGTTGTTCGCGCTGGGTTTCCTGCTGTTCGTGATCACCTTCGTGGTGCTTTCGGCCGCCAAGATCCTGATGCTGCGTGCTGAAAAGGCCAAGGGCCTTTGAGTCCTCACGCCCTGACCATGAACCTCTTTTGAGACAAGCTCCATGGAATTCAACCAACAACTCTACAAAAAGCGCCAGCGCTCCAACGCCATCGGGCTAACCCTTTCCCTGGGGGCGATGGTGCTGGGTCTGTTCGTGCTGCTCTGGATCCTGAGCGTGCTGCTGTCCAACGGCTTTGCTGCGCTGGACTGGAACATGTTCACCCAGTCCACGCCGGCACCCGGATCGGAAGGCGGCGGGCTGGCCAATGCCATCGTCGGTAGCCTCATGATGGTGGGTTTTACCGTGCTGGTATCCACACCGATTGGTGTACTGGCTGGCGTGTACCTTGCGGAATACGGCGACCAGAGCAAGACGGCTGAACTCACCCGCTTTGTGACCGACATCATGTTGTCCGCGCCCTCCATCGTGCTGGGCCTGTTCGTCTATGCCATTGCCGTGGCGACGGTCGGCAACTTCTCAGGTTGGGCCGGTAGCCTGGCCTTGTCGCTGATCGCCGTACCGGTGGTGGTCCGTACCACCGAGAACATGCTGCGCCTCGTGCCTGGCAGCCTGCGTGAGGCGGCCTTCGCCTTGGGCGCGCCGCGCTGGAAGGTGTCCACCATGGTCACCCTGCGCGCTGCCCGCAGCGGTGTGATGACCGGCCTGCTGCTGGCTGTGGCCCGCAT
>DASWXG010000202.1:0-1720 GCA_036405615.1 Prosthecobacter sp.
TCCACCACCACGGGGACCTCACTGACCGGTACGGCATGCATGGGGCCTGGCAAAAAGACACCCTGGGCGGTGGTGAGTTCGCAGGTGTAAATGCCGAGATCTTCCTCGGTGGTTGCAAGAATGCGGAGGACCGTCTTGGCCGTGTCTTTGTAGCGCCCGCCCTCTTGCAGGATGATGCCGTCTTTCCGCCACACGACGGTTCCTGAAGCATTCGCCACGCGCGCGGCGAGGCTGCTGTCTTTGCCGAGATAAAGGGGCTGCTCGCTGGCAGCCGGGTCCACGACAGTGACTTGCACAGGCAGCGTGGTTTTCTTCCCCCGGCTGTTTTTAACCACGCAGGTGTAGGCCCCAGCATGCTCAATCTGCACCGCTGGCTGGCGATACTCAAAGCTCACGGCACCCGGGATGGGCTGGCCATTCAGGTGCCATTGGAAAGTCGGTTCCAGATCTCCTCCCGCACCCACGAATAGTACCAGTTCGCTATTGGCTGTCCGGTGCAGGGGGCCTGTCGTCTGATCTGAGATAACCGGGGCCTGAAGGGCCAAAGCTAGCAGGGGACAGACCAAAAACGCAAGAAAAATGCCCAGCCGGACAGTAAGAGACAACCTTATCATGAATGCAGGCTTTGCATAATCCAGGTTAGGCTTTCCGCAACCTGAAAGTCGGCCCGAACGCCCTCGCTACGGGCATTGGAGACATTTGAGTGAGGCTCCTGATGTTACTTGCCTTGAGGGGCAGCCGTCATATTCGCCGGGGGAAACCTGCTGGGGGCGGCGGAGCACTTCATCAATTGCGAAAGTTCGGCGTCGGAGATGTGGCTGAGCGGTTTGTGGAAGACTTGGGCTGCTGCTGCCAGAAGCCCATGGTCACAGTCGTGGTTCAAATGGGACACCCGAAATGGAATGTGCCTGGCCACCGTCTGTGCATACGCCGAGGGGGACAGTTGCAGGTAGTAGTAACCCACCGCTGCAATGCCGATGTGCCGTGGCAGCCGTCGCAAGGGATGCCGGTGATGCAATTCCTCCCATCTGCGGGCCGAATAAAACAAGCGATGCGGCTCTCCGGCCAGTATCTGAGTCTGTCTCTCGCTCAAAGGAACGGCGGGTGGCGACCCGGCGGTGAGGAAAAGACAGGTGGCAATGGCGATGAGCAAACATCCCGCCCCGACGCAAACCCAGCCGATGACTGGAAGCCTGGTGAGCCTTTGGTGGCTTGCCGGTAAGGGAGCTTTTAGAAGGTCCGGTTTCAGATGTTTATTGGAAGGGTTGCTGTGGGGGCATGAAAAAGGCGGACAGAACCGGGGTCTGTCCGCCTGAGTAACCTTTCGTGCGGCTTAGGCCTGCAGCGCAGCGATGCGGCGGCAGACTTCTTCGACATTGGCGCGGCTGTTGAAAGCGCTGATGCGGAAGAAACCTTCACCGGCGCTGCCGAAGCCGCTGCCGGGGGTGATGACCACATTGGCCTCATTCAGCATCTTGTCGAACATCTGCCAGCTGGTGAGACCGTTGGGGCAGCCGACCCAGACGTAGGGGGCGTTGACACCGCCGAAGACCTGGAGGCCGGCCTTTTTGCAGGCTTCCACCAACAGTTTGGCATTGCCCATGTAGTGTTCAATCAAGGTGGCGACCTGGGCCTTGCCGTCGGCGCTGTAGATGGCCTCGGCACCGCGCTGGACGATGTAGCTGACGCCGTTGAACTTGGTGCTGTGGCGGCGGCTCCA
>DASWXG010000203.1:0-1997 GCA_036405615.1 Prosthecobacter sp.
CAAGATCCTGGTGAGCAAAGCCAAAGGGGCCACCATCACAGGTGCCCTCTACAACGGCATTGAACTCCCTCGCGAATGGCCGCCTCAAACACAAGATCGCAACAGCTACGAGCCCATGCAGGTGCCGTACCTGAAGACCAAACCCAAAGTCATCCCGATGGATCGCGGGAGGCAGCTTTTTGTGGATGACTTCCTCATCGCCAGCACAGACTTGAAACGCACCTTTCATCAGGCCCGCAAGCACGAGAAGAATCCCGTGCTCAGACCGGAAACCAAGGATGAACTGGAGTCCACCAAGATCGAGGGTGACGAGCAAGCCGTGTGTTATCTGGGTCACGGGGGTGTGTTTCACGACCCCAAAGAGAACCTCTACAAGATGTTTTACACCGCAGGCTGGCGTGGCGGTCTGGCCCTTGCCACCAGCAAAGACCTGCTCCACTGGGACCGGCCCAAGGCAGGCGGCGTGAGGGGCAACCTGCTTCTCCCGCCCGGGGCCGAATGGGCAGGCGGAGACAACAGCGTGTGGCTGGACGTGAATGCGAAGAATCCGCTGGAACGCGTGAAAATGCTGACTGACCGCCGGCCCCTGGCCCATACCCTGCAAACCTCACCAGACGGAAAGACGTGGTCTCAGGGTGTTTCCACCGGCCGCGCAGGAGACTACTGCTCCTTCTTCTACAATCCTTTCCGCAAGGTCTGGTGCTTCAGCATCAAACAGGGTGGGCCCCATGGCCGGAACCGCTGGTACTCAGAAAGCACCGACTTCATGAAAGGCGCAGACTGGTCCAAATCCGTCTATTGGTGCGGTGCCGACAACCTGGATCAACCTGATCCGGCGATTGGCGACAAAGCCCAGCTCTACAGCCTGAATGCGGTGGCCTATGAGAGCATCATGCTGGGTGAATTCTACATCCATCTCGGCCCGGATAACAAGGTATGCGATGAGGGCAAATTTCCCAAGATCACCGAGATCAAGCTCGGCTTCAGCCGCGACGGTTTTCACTGGGACCGGCCGGACCGCAGCGCCTTCATTGCCGCCACCCGCAAAGAGGGAGATTGGGACCGCGCCTACATCCACGGCACCACGGGCGTTTGCATCGTCAAAGATGACGAGATCTGGTTCCCCTACACCGGCTACTCCGGCATCGCGCCGAATGGTCATCGCGGCATGTATACGGGTGCCTCAGTCGGCATGGCGGTGCTGCGCAGGGACGGTTTTGCCTCTATGGATGCAGATGCGGCAGGTGGCAGCCTGACCACCGAAGCCGTGGCCTTCAACGGCCGCCAGCTTCATGTCAACGCCTCGGTGAAAGGCAGCCTAACCGTCGAGGTTCTGGATGAAGATGGCAAGGTCATCCCCGCCTACACCCGGGAAAACAGCGAAGTTTTCCAAGGCGACAAGACGGATGCCGTCATCCGCTGGAAAAACACACCTGCTCTGGATGCTGTGCGCGGTACCCCGGTGAAGTTTCGTTTCCACCTCAAAGACGGCAGCCTGTATTCCTTCTGGACTGCCCAGCAGTAGAAATCTGAAAGGAAAGGAGGGCCGTTTTCCCAAACGGCCCTCCCGGAGGATTCAACGATACTGGCGGATTCGTCCGTTCTTACTTCTTGGTCTTCTTCGGCGGGGGAGCCAGAAAAGCCTTGGGTCCCATCTCCCCTTTGATAGCGGTGTTGCGGCGGACCACTTCACTGAGTGTTTGCTGCTCCACGAGGCGGATCAGCTGGGGCGGCAGGTAGCGCTGGTACCAGAAGCGATCTCCGTCTCTCAGACGCTGAAACTGGTCTGCGAGGATCTTGTGAAACGTGGGTCCTACCATCGCACCGGGAACGTCAGCTTCGGCAAGGCCTCCGATCCACAGATCAATGTCTGCGGGGCTTTCATAGGCCGCGTCCAGCCGGGCAGTCGTGACGGCATTCTTGTTCACATCCTTGAAAGCGGCCAGAGGCTTCAGTTTCAAAACACTTCTCATAGCCGCCAATGAAGGAAGCCCATG
>DASWXG010000204.1:0-6377 GCA_036405615.1 Prosthecobacter sp.
CATGCGCCAGGTGGCATTGGCATTCACCTGCCCCGTCGGATCTTTTAAATAGAGACGGGTCAGGTCGATGAGACCTGCATCAAACTCCGCCTCCGCCATGAGGCTGTGGCAAACATAGGTGTCATAGCGCAGCCCGCGGGCCTCGAAGAACAGGCGGGCGGCGAGTTCCAGCGGGCGGTCCACCGGCCCGTTCACCTCAAGCCGGATCTCCGGCGGAGCATCAAACTTGAAGCGCTTCAGCCAGTCCAGCCCCTTGCGGATGCCTCGGCGGTGGGACTTCAGCACTTTCATCTGCTGGGCCAGGGAGAGATTGTCCAGTTTCAGCTTGGATTCCTCGTCCTTCTTGTCAGGCAGTGTCAGTTCACCTTTGATGCTGATGCGGATGCCGGAAAGCAGCCCTTCGGCCTGGCGGATCTCCAGCCGCCCTTCACGCAGGAAGGCACGCGCACTAAAGTCCTCCAGCTTGATGACCTCCGGCCCGGTCTCAGAGTCTTCCACCGGCAGCGAGACATCCACGTGGCTGAGTTCCAGCCCGTCCACGACGAACATCTTCTCCATCAGCTTGCCGTAGTCGAACTCGAGGTTCAGCCGGTCCACAGAGGCCAGCACCTTCTTGCGGTCCTTGCCGGTAAAAATGCGCACGTCGCGGGCGATGAGTCCGCCAAAGGGGTTCAGCCGCAGACGTTCGAAATCCAGATACAGCCCCCGGTCTGCCATCTGCCCGGCGATGAAGTCGCGCCACTGGCGGGAAAACGATTCCGTCCCGGCATAGAGGGCCCCACCCAGCAAGGCACTCGCCACGCAGAGTTTGAACAGACTTCGGATGAGCCGTTTCATGGGGGTTCCGTTTCGATTCTTTCTACCGTCCGGGTCAAGCTAGCTCTCAGCGCATTTCTGACAAGGGCAGACCTCTCAGCAAAACAACGCTCCAGCCCCGGTGTCCGGTTTTGTGTCCGTCAGGATTTTCCTACAGCCTACGGCAAGCATGTTGCACGATTCATCGTTGCCCGGTGGCCCTGTTGCATGTTGCGTCGCGCCCCCCAGATTTTCCGTTTAATCGCGATGCGCCAGTCCACCTATGTTCATGCCTCCCGGGTAACGGGCGTCGTCACGCGCTGGCGAGGCATGGGAGCCGTCCTGGCCGTGGCCTTTTACAGCCTGTTTTTTGCCGCGCATCAGCAGTTTCAGGACACGCCCCTTTATATCCGGGACGGCACCTTGTTCGGCGCGAGCACCCAGACCGTGTTTGGCGACCTCACTCGTGATCGTACGGGTGACCACCGGGGCATTGGCCCGGCGCATCCGGCTTTCACACTGCTGCACCAGCCACCTGTGCAAGTGCTGGCTGCGGGCTGGCGCTTGCTAGGCCAGGGACCTGGCCAGGCGGAAAAGCACGCGGTGGCCACCCTCACGGCCCTGGCGGGCGCACTCACAGTGGTGATGGTTTACCACGCGCTGCTCTGGAGCGGCATGGCGGCCCTGCGCTGCGTACTTCTGGCCACGGCCTGCGGTGCCGGCCCCGCTGTCTGGCTGGCCTCGGCTATGCCGGAGGTCTGGATCTTCGCAGGGCTGGGAGTTGCCGCACTGGCGGCAGTCGCTGCGCGGGGGGAGCACGCACCGTGGTGGCTCTTTCTGCTGGCGGCCATCTATGCCATGGGCTGTTTTGCGGGCAATGTGCTGCCTGTTCTTCTCCTGGCGGTGGCCCGTTGTGCGAGAGAAAGCCGGGCCTTCCATCATTTCCGGCCCGGCCCTTTGCTGGTGGCCGTGGCCGCTTTGCCTGCGGTCTTTGGTCTGGCGAACCTTCAAAGAGTCGTCTTTCCGCTTTCCTCCCCGCTGCCGCTAACGCTGAGTGAATGGCAACCCCGGCAGCCAGCCATGGCCCCTCATCGTGAAAATGCCGGGCGAGTGGGCCGGGAGGTGTTTCTCTCCAGCATCGTTGCCCCGAAACCCGCCGCCGTTCCTGATCCCGGCTTTGGAAATCGCAGCCGTGTGGTTCTGACCGAGGCACGCTGGGGCAGCCTGGACCTTCAAAAAGGGCTGGGTGCAGCCTGGTTGCTGGTGCTGGCACTCTCCTTTGCCGGGCTGGTCTGGCGCTCACAGCTGGATGCGTACACACTGGGCATGGTGGCCGTGCTGGTGTGGGGCATCGCCTCCCTGCCCTGGTATGGGGAGCCGGAACGCCTGCTGTTGCAGGCCTGTGTGTGGACGCCGCCTCTGGTGATTGCCGCCGGGCTGGGCCTGGAACGCAGCCTGGAACACTGGCCCAAAATCCGCCTGCCAGTGACGTTTTTGCTCATTGCCTTCGTCACCGCCCAGGTGACTCGCAACTGGATGTTCCTGCAAGAAGTCGCCTCCCAGGTGCGCCTTTAAACACGTTTGCAGCGGCATTTTTCGGAGGTCCTTGCCGGGCCTGACCGGATGATTCCCTTCTTGCTTTTCCTTGAAATACGCCTAAAACCCTCGCTCTCTTATGGCATCTACCCCAGTCATCAACCTCCGCAAAGGGCATGCGGTTCGTTACAACAACGAAGTCTGCACCGTCTCTGATTTCGAACTCAAGACGCCTCCGCGCATGGCGTCCTACGTGCAGATGTCCATCCGCACTCTGAGCACCGGCAAGGTTTACAACCTGCGCATGACTTCCAACGAGTCCCTGGACTCCGTGAACCTGAACCGCGAGCCGCATGAATACAGCTACAAAGACGGCGACGGCTATCACTTCATGCACCCGGAAACCTTCGAGGACGTGATCCTTATGGAAGCCCAGGTGAAAAACGCCAAGGACTACCTCATCGAAGGCCAGAAGTACACTGTCCAGTTCGCTGATGACGTGGTGGTGGGCATCGAACTGCCGCCTTCTGTGGTGATGACCGTCACGGAATCCCCTGAAGGGGTGAAGGGCGACTCCGCCAACAACGTTTACAAGTCCGCCACTCTGGAAACCGGCCTCATCGTGCAGGTTCCTCTGTTCATCGGACCTGGCGACAAGATCAGCGTGAAGACCGAAGACAACAGCTACCTCGGCCGCTCGAACTGATAAGCCCGCGCTTTTCCCGACAACCAACACTCCCCCTTAAACCCCGGTCGCAAGACCGGGGTTTTCTTTTGCCGCAGACTTTGCATTGCCACCGCAAGGATTTTCCAGGCTTGCCAAAGGCCTCCGTGACGAAGTAAAAGCAGGTGCAGTTGCTTTTTAAGTCCGGCTGCCCGCGGCCCTCCCCCCCAATGTCCACCGCCTCCGCCACGCTGCTGCTGGCCCGTGTCCACGGGCAGATGCTGCGCAACCGTGTGGTCCACACCCTGGCCAGCAACCGGCTGCTGCTGCTGACCATTGGCGGGTTTCTCGGGCTCTATTGCATCGCTGCCTACATCCTGGTTTCACGCGGTCTGGAGTTTGTGAACCGCATGCCGCTCTTTGGTCCGCTGCTGCTGGAAAGGCTGATCTACCTGCTGTTCTTTTTCTTCTTCATCATGCTGGTGATCTCGAACGCCACCATCACCGGCATGGGTCTGTTCCGCCGCAAGGACATGGACTGGCAGGTGGCCATGCCCCTGCCCTACCGCAGTCTCGTGCTCTGGAAAACGCTGGAGGGCATGGCCCTGGCCAGCTGGGGGCTGCTGGTGCTCAGCGCCCCCATTTTGATCGCCCTGGGCCGCATTTACGACGCACCTCTGGCTTTTTATCTCTTCGGCCTGCCAGCCTTGCTGTGTCTGGTGTCCATCGCGGCCAATCTTTCCTCCTGGGCCTTGCTGCTGCTGGTACGTCACGCACGGCGATGGTGGTGGAAGCCTCTGGCAGTGCTGGGCCTCTGGGTACTCGGCAGTACACTCTATTCCTTCTTTGCAGCAGGCAGGGGCGGTGGGGCCGGAGAAGGTCGGGACCTCGTCAGCAGTCTGCATGAGGTGCTGAAGCACACGGAGATTTGCATGCACCCGCTGCTGCCCAGCGCCTGGGTGGCGGAAGTCATCCTCTCCTCCGGACGCGGGCTGTATTCCCAGGCCGCTTTTTTCACGCTGGCCCTGTTTTCCAATGCCCTCTTTGCCCTGACGCTGACCGCCCATCTCGGCGGACGGCTGTTTTACCCCGCCTGGCACCGCGTGATGGCTGCCGTGCCCGCCATGCAGACGCAGCAGGCCGCCGAGGCCTGGTTTCACCAGCCGGAGAAACAGAAACGCGGCTGGGCCGCCCGTATCTGGGGACTGACCCGGCCGGAGCATGCCGCCATCTCCAAGGATATCCGGACCTTTCTGCGCGAACCCACCCAGTGGGGGCAGACGCTCGTCATCTTCGGCCTGCTGCTCATCTACACCTCCAATCTCCGGCAACTGGGTTATGATCTGCAGAGCCAGTTTTGGGTCATCGTCATCAGCCATCTCAATCTCCTGGTCTGCTGTCTGGCCCTGTCCACCCTGACCACCCGCTTTATCTTCCCGCAGTTCAGCATGGAGGGTCAGCGGATGTGGATTTTGGGCCTGTCACCGCTGCCTTTGCACCGGGTGCTGAGCCTGAAGCTGCGGCTTTGCGCCGGCATCATGGGCCTCCTGACTACTCTGCTGGTGCTCAGTTCCAGCCTGTCTCTCTCCCTGCCCTGGCAGCGGACGGTGTATTTTTGCGCTGCGGTCATGATGATGAGTTATGGCCTGAATGCCCTGGCCCTCTCCCTCGGGGCGCTGCTGCCGAACTTTCGCGAGGCCAACCCGGCCCGCATCATCTCCGGTTTTGGCGGTACGCTCTGCCTCATCAGCAGCTTCCTTTACATCCTCTTCAGTGCCGCATCCCTGGCGCTGCCGGAGGCCATCCGCTGGCAAGGGCAATCGGCCGGGGCGGTGTTCTCGCCCTGGGAACGTCTGGTTCAGGACCTCTGCGCGCTGGGGGCGGTGCTGTTTTTCACCCTTCTTTTCGGCGGGGTGCCCTACTGGGTTGCTAAAAAGCGAACGAAAAGTCTAGATTATTTAAAAGAGCTGTAATATTACTGTCATCAAAATAAAAATCATGACAGCCATGGCCCGCCGCTCTCCCGCTCTCGCTTCGGCTCCCACCGCTGAGGACGCGAACATCCTGCGTTTCGACGACGCACCCGAGTTTAACATCCATGGACACAGCGTGGAAGACGCCCCCATGGAAGACATGGACCAGCAGGTCCGTGAAGCCCAGCAGCGTCTCAGCAAGCTGCGCGCGGAACAGGAAGAGCTGGAGCACCAGCGCAAGATTCTGGAAAACCTGAAGCAGAAGCAGGAACGTTTCATCTCCGGCCGCAAGGACATCACGGAGAAGCTGGACCGCAGCCTGCGCGCCATCGTGGAAGACCTGGAAGACGCCCGGCGCCGTGTGGAAGACCTCCACGCCACGCAGCAGGAATTCCGTGATCGTCTGGATGAACTGAAGCTGTTCCTCCCGGAACGCTGGCAGCGCAACCAGCTCGACCAGGAACTGGACAAGGCTCTCTCCTCACTCATCGAGGCTGAAACCAGCTTTGAAAAAGGCATCCGTCGCATTACCTCCCATCGCGCCCCCGAAGTCTCGCCGCTGCATCTGAACGGCGATGTCCAGAGCTCTGCCGAAAACGGCGAGTTCGCGCCGACAGGCCGCCTAGCTGCCGCCCTGAGCGGTAGCGATGATCTGGCCACCTGGGCCCGCCGTGGTTTTGCCTTCACGCTGCCCCTGATGGCGACCATCCTCGTGGCGCTGATCCTGGCCAAGCTGCTGTTTTAATTGATTTCATTCCGATCGGCCTGCTGCACCTCGCCTCTCGCCGGGTCGGCAGGTCGCCCCTGTCTGCACTGTGGCTCGATGCCCGGTGCTTTTCATCCCTTTCGCCCCCTGCTGTTGTTGTTGGTTCGTCGTCTTCTCCCGTCATGAACAAACGTGTCGCCTCCCGCCGCCCGAAAACCATTCAGTCGATCGCCCAGGAAATACGTCCTGCGCGGTTGAAGCAGATGCGCACACGCTCGCAGGATCTGCAGGAGGAAATCCACAAGCTGGAGTGCGCCATCGCTGCCGCACCGGCCACCATCCGCCGCCGCCGTCTGGCCAGCCGGGACATCCTGCCCGCACCCGAGCCGATGTTCGGAGCCAAAAAATCCCTGCGCAGCCCGCAGCGCATCCCCCTGCACCAGCGCAAAGCCGCCCACCGCCGCCGTCTGGCCCTCTACCTGGAACTCGGCCTCGTCTTCGCCACCCTCACCGCCGCCCTCGGCTGGATGAACCAGTGGTTTCAGTGGTGGTGATATTTCACCTAGAGCATTTTAAATAATACTATACCCACAGGAGGCAAACCACCCCATGGCATCTTTGGCTGTGACTTTGGAGAACGCCATGCTGATGGCTTCGTCCAGTTGCACAGGTGTCCGGGCTTCCAAACTGCGCAGCAGGTTCT
>DASWXG010000205.1:0-5390 GCA_036405615.1 Prosthecobacter sp.
AAGGCTGTTCTGTCCAAGCAACTGGCCACCATCATGCATGATGCGCCGCTGGAGGTGGAACTGGACGGTCTGGTGGTGAAGGGTCACGACGACGAGGCCCTGAAGGCGCTGTTCACCGAATTTGAATTCAATGCTCTGGGCCGCCGCCTGTTTGGCGATGACTTCAAGGCAGGACGCGGCCGCCAGCTGGCCAAGGACAAAGGGACGCCTGCCGCAGAAACCGGCGATGGCAGCGGCGGCAGCACTGCCTCAGGCGATCTCTTTTCGCTGGCGGAAACGGTGCAGCAGACCCACCACCTGCGCACCATCGCCGACACGCCGCACACCTACCACCTGCTCCGCACGGCAGAGGAGCGGCGGAACTTCATTGTGGAATTGCAGGCACAGCCGCGCTTCTGCTTCGATCTGGAAACCACGTCGCTGGACCCTTTGGACACGCAGATTGTCGGCATTGCCTTTTCCTGGAAGGCTCATGAGGGCTGGTTTGTGCTGTTCCCCCGGGACAGGGCAGAGGCGGCGTCCGTGCTCCAGGAGTTCCAGGGAGTGTTTCAAAACACAGCACCCGCGCCGGACCTGACGCCTGCCCCGGGTGAAACCGGTGGGGCGGTGCCAGCGCCGGACGGCATTGAGAAAATCGGGCATAACCTGAAGTTTGATCTCAGCGTCATGCTGGCCCACGGGCTGGAGGTCAGCGGACCGTTCTTTGACACCATGCTGGCGCATTCGCTCATCGAGCCCGACCAGCGTCACAATATGGACTATCTGTCCGAATCGCTGCTTGGCTACACGCCCATCCCCATCAGCGCGCTCATCGGCACGGAGAAAAACGACCTTTTCAGCCAGTCCACCATGGCGGATGTGGCGGAGGCGGATCCGCAGAAGATCACCGACTATGCAGCCGAAGATGCGGATGTGACCTGGCAGCTGGCGGAGAAACTGCGCCCGCTGCTGCCCAAGCACGGGGCGGAGAGAGTGTTTTACCAGATCGAGTCACCGCTGCTGCCAGTGCTGACCCGCATGGAGCACGCAGGTGTGAAGGTGGATGTGCAGGCGCTGCGCGAGTTTGGCCTGGAACTGGAAAAGCGCGCGGGGGAACTGCACCGCAGCATCCAGGACGCGGCGGGCATCCCCTTCAACCTCAACAGCCCGAAACAGCTGGGCGAAGTGCTGTTTGAACGGCTGAAGCTTCTCGAAAAGCCGAAGAAGACGGCCACCGGCCAGTACCAGACCAACGAACAGGTTTTGCAATCCTTGTTAGGCCTGCATCCGGTCATTGGCGAGATTCTGGAATACCGCGAGGTGACCAAGCTGAAGAACACCTATGTGGATGCCCTGCCCGGTGCTGTCTCCAAAGTCACAGGCCGGGTGCACACCACGTTTCACCAGCTGATGGCCGCCACCGGCCGCATGGCCTCCAGCAACCCGAACCTGCAAAACATCCCCATCCGTTCAGACTCCGGGAAGGAAATCCGCAAGGCCTTTGTCCCCGAACAGGAGGGGTGGGTGCTGCTGAGCGCGGACTACAGCCAGATCGAACTGCGTGTGATGGCCGCGCTGAGCGAAGATGCAGCGATGATCGAAGCCTTCCAGAAGGGCCAGGACATTCACCAGGCCACGGCCGCCCGCGTGTATGGTGTGCCGCTGGAGGGCGTGCTGCCAGAGATGCGGCGCACGGCGAAAATGGTCAACTTCGGCATCATCTACGGCATCAGCGCCTTTGGCCTGTCGCAGCGCCTGGGCATCCCGCGCGGCGAGGCCGCCACCATCATTGACAACTACCTGAAGCAGTTTTCCGGCATCCACCGTTACATGGGCGAGATCGTCCAGGATGCCAAACGCTTCGGTTACGTGGAGACCATCACCGGCCGCCGCAGGGTCATCCGCGACATTGCCAGCGGCAACGCCAGCGTCCGCGGCGGAGCGGAGCGCATGGCCATGAACACGCCCATCCAGGGAACAGCGGCGGACATGATCAAACTGGCCATGATCAACGTGGACCGCGCCCTGGAAAAAGCCGGTCTGAAAACCCGCATGCTGTTGCAGGTACACGATGAACTGCTCTTTGAAGTCCCTGAGGCGGAGGTGGAACAGGCCAGGGCGCTGATCCTGGAAGAAATGCGCAATGCCCTGACGCTGGGTGACGTTCCAGTGGAAGTGGAGGCCGGCACCGGCAGCAACTGGCTGCAGGCCCATTGAGCAGGTTCCCCTCGATGTGTTGATTCCCTCTGTTTTGCAGTCTCCCTATGGCAACCTTCTCTTTTCCGATAGCTGCCGCAGGTGACGTCAACCAATGGTTCACCCTGTCTGACCTGAAGAACGCTCCTTTCATCCTGGCTCTCGCGGCAATGGCGCTGGGTGCTGTCGCGTTTTTCATCTTCTTGAAAAAGTAATCTGCTTTTTGTTATGCGTTTGCCTGCCCTTCTTTCTGCCCGCACCGGTTCCCGTCTGTCCCGGAACATCGTCCATGCGGCTGTGCTCGTTTTGACAGGCGGCCTTCTCACGGGTTGCAAACCGGCCCCAGCACCCGGGGCTTTGACAGAACCTCCAGCGGTCTCGCTGCCTGCCGGAATCAGCGAACTGTCCCCCGCAGAAGCCACGGCCTGGATGGCCGGAAAACCTGACGTCACGGTGATCGACACACGCATGCCGGAGGAACTGGAGCGCGAGGGAAAGATGGCCGGTTCCTTAAATCTGGACTACCTGCAAAGCGGTACTCTGGAGCACCTCAAAACCCGCGACAAGCAGAAGCCATATCTGGTTTATTGCGCTTTGGGCGGCCGCTCACGCCGTCTGGCCGTGCAGATGCATGATTTGGGTTTCAGCCAGGTGGCGGTTTTGAAAGGTGGATTCCAGGCCTGGCAGAAGGCGGGGGAGCCGGTGGTGAAATAGCGTCCTGGCAAGAGGCGAGATCGCCACGACATTGCCAGACTCACTTGCGAAAGATGAAGTACACAGCACCGAACATGCAAAGAGCCGCCCAGAGGTAGTCCCATTTCAGCGGCTGTTTCATGTAAAACAGCACGAAGGGTACAAACACAGTGAGGGTGATAACCTCCTGGATGATCTTGAGCTGCGGGAGGGTAAGTGCGGTGCTGCCGATGCGGTTGGCCGGCACCTGCAGCAGGTACTCAAAAAACGCGATGCCCCAGCTGACCACGGCGGCAATGAACCAGGGCTTGGCTTTGGCATCCTTGAGATGCGCATACCACGCAAAGGTCATGAAGATATTGGCCGCTGACAGCAGGCCGATGGCCTTGATGATCGCCCAGTTCATCGTTGGAAGAGCAGACAGACTATTCCACCAGGTAAAGCAGGCGACCGCAGCTTTCGCACTGCGTCAGGCTCTCCCCCGTCTTGAGTTGCTGGATGGTACCGAGCACCACTTTCATGTGGCAGCCGCCGCAGATGCCATTGGTGAGAGCGACCACGGCAGAGTCACCCTTTTTGTTAAACAAACGGTTGTAGAGATCCAGGGTGGGCTCGGGCACGGGGGCCACGATGGCCTTGCGCTCCTCTTCCTCGGTGGCCAGACGGGTTTTCACGCCTTCTGCACGCACGCCGAGGGCTTTCAGTTCTTCGTTCACCCGGCCCTGGGTCACGGCCAGTTTGGCCTGGGCCTCTTTCAGCGTGGCTTTGACGCCTTCCAGGGCTTCCATGTGCTCCAGTTCGGTGTCTTCCAGGGCACGGACGTCACCCTCGTAACGTTTGATCTCATGGCCCAGAGCCTGGAACTCATCATTCTTGCGGGTTTCAAACTGCTGGTCGTGGAGGCGCTTGATGGTGTTCTGGCGGGTGGCGATCTCCAGTTCCACGCCCTTGATCTTCACCTCGATCTCCTTCGCCTGCTGGGTGGCGGCATCCACGGCTCCCTGATCCCCCGCGAGCTGCATTTTGGCCATGGCCTCGTTTTTCGGAATGTCCTTCAGTTCCTTCTGGAGCGCGCGGATGCGCTGGTCGCGTTGCTGAACTTTGAGCAGTTGGGTAATTTCAGGGAGCATTGCGCCGCATGATGGCGCAGGAACACCGGGAGACGCAAGGGCCATGTCGGCGGTGCGAACGCCTTTCTCCCCTGCCCGGCTCCCAGGTCCCCCCCGCACGGAGGCAGGACTTCGGCTTACTTTGAGGGCGGGACGATGGCCCCTTTGTCATTGCGGCCCATGAACCAAAGGACGACGGCAGCGATAAAGGCCCCGACAAGATTCGCCACCAGATCCCAGCCGGTGTTCATGTAACCGCCGACATTGGTGCTGGGCAGCATGAGCACGGCGATGAACTCAATGACCTCGTTCAGTGCGCCAAAGCCAATGCCCGCCGCCGCGCAGAGGGTGAGCAGGCCGCCGGTGGGACGCAGCCGCAGGCCGAAGTAACGCTGCATGGTCTGGCGCAGGCCATGCCAGCACAGCCAGGTGGTGATGCCGAAACCGTAGGCATGCACCACCTGGTCATACTTCAACCTGTCCGGCGGGATGATCCACCAGCTGTAAAGCACGGCATGGTCGCCATTGTAAGCCCAGCCCTGGGGCAAGGTCACCAGTCCGCCGGCCATGTGAAGCATGCCCCAGACGGACAGGGCCCACAGCAGCGGCGTGGACAAACCCACCCGCCGGTGGACCAGGGCCATGACGGCGATGAGCACCAGCATGACCACGATGTAAAAGACAAACTCCCCGTTGCCCTGGATCATGGAGGCGGCCACGGAAGCGGTGATGTAAGCCGCATTGAAAACAACGATGGGCAGCAGGCGCGGACCAGAGGGAGATGCACTCATGCCTGGCAGACAATCATAGCCGCCGTCCGCTGTCGAGGCGCAGTTCCTGTGCGAAGCACGGTTTATGCAGGTTCTATGATCGGGCGTAAACGGCCATTTTGTGCGTTTCGCCCGATACCCCTGCATGAGTTTCTTGCAGGCTGTCAAACGCAACCGGGTGATCAACCTCCTGTACCAGACGGTGAACAACTGGATTGATGACGGGGCCCTGATGCTGAGCGCCGCGCTGGCTTACTACTCTGTCTTCTCCCTCGCTCCGCTGCTGATCATCGCGGTCAGCATTGCGGGACTGGTCTTTGGTGAAGACGCGGTGCGCGGGCAGCTGGAGGAACAGTTGAAACACTACGTGGGTGACCGGGTGGCCAGCAGTGTGCAAGGGCTGGTGCAAAGCGCGGCGCGGCCGGAACAGGGCTGGTTCAACGCCATCACGGGTTTTGTCATCCTTTTGGTTGGGGCATCCAGTGTCTTTGCGCAGTTGAAGGAGGCGCTGAACATCATCTGGGGCGTCAAGGAGACACGCTGGAGCGGTGTGATGGACTTCATTGTCACCCGGTTGCTCAGCTTTGGCATGGTGCTGGTCATCGGCTTTCTGCTGTTGACATCCCTGATGCTGACCACCCTC
>DASWXG010000206.1:0-4446 GCA_036405615.1 Prosthecobacter sp.
TTTCTTTACGATGATTGCCATTTTATTGAATATTGATTGTGTGGCACCAGCAGGAAACACACCTTCCTGAGTAAATTTTGTGTATAAGGCATGGGCGGAATGAATGCGGCAATTGTTATGCCGCCACGCCGTCGATAGGAAGAAAAACCTTGGCTAGTTAGCGATACGCTTTTTGCTTAATAGCGCCTTTTCAAAAATATCCTATGTCTCAACAAGGAAGCGCCGTACCGGAGTCAATGGGGTTCGGCATCTGTTGCTGGCTGTGGCAGCCCTCCGGACGTTCAGGAGGGCCCTGTCCTGGCGGATTCAGCTCAGGTCCTTGTTGTAGTAAACCTTCACAAACTTCATCTTCTTCTTGTCATCAAACCCGCGCTCCAGCACGGGCTGCTCCTCGCTGGCGGCAGGCTTCACGTGGATCTCCACGCCGGTGTCCAGCTTCAGCACGGAGGCGATGCGCTTCTTCACCTTGCTCACGTCTTTCTTAGAGATCTCAAAGCTGGTCTCCAGCGGCTGGCCCTGCTCCTCCTCCACACGGGCGCGGTGCTCCTGGAACTGCGCGATCATGTCCGGGGACTTGAAGACTTCCTTCTCGAAGTCTTCGAGCTCGAACTTGTCGCGGTCGTCGAAGTAGTCGAGCGCGCCTTTGGCAGCGGTGGCGGTCTCCCACGGTGGCGTGTCGTCATCCGGGATGGACCCTGCCTTCTGCTCCTCCAGGAAGGACACCGCCATCTTGGCATACGCATTCGTCAGAAAAGCCGCATCCGGCACGGCCTCGACGCCGAGGAACTCGCGCACCCAGAACTTGGTGTCTGCGCCGCCGCGGTCAAAGGTCAGCACATAGTGGCCTTTCTGCTGCCAGAAATCCAGGATGAGGCAACCCTTGTCGATCTTGTCGGGGTTGATGCCGTGCTCGGTGGAAAGGCGCAGGTCGCCGTTGTTGACGGTGATGGAGAGGAAGGGTGTCACGCTGTCCGACTTCAGGATGCAGATGCCGTTCACCAGCTCGCCCTCGATGTGGACCTCCTTCAGCAGCGCGATGCACAGATCCCCCGCTTTGATGTTCGGGTGGTTCGATTTCGCATACAGCCGCTGGGCGATCTCGATGCCGCGTGGCAGCAGCTGGCCTTCATCCGCAAAGATGGCCCGGGCGCAGTTGCTGATCTCGTGCTGATCCAGGCTGGCGTGGTGGGTGAAACGGTGGCCGATCAGGTTCTTGAACGGCTTCAAAAAGATCGCGGTGAGAGGCTCCTGGTCGCCCTCGGCGATTTCGAAGACCTCCTTGGAGGTGACCAGGGGCTCCTCACGCTGAGGATTGCCGATTTTGGCGAGGACCGCCTTGGTGGCGGTGGAGGTGTTGAGGCGAAGCTTGACGGACGACATGGGGGGCGCGGAGGTTTGGGAGAAATCGCCTCCATGCAAAGCATTTTCGGCACTGATTTAGGGACGAGCGGCCGGTTTAAAGGGAACTGAGAAATCAGGGAGGCAAGGGGATTCCCCGATATCAGGAGCAGGCCGAGGGCTGATTGCGAAAAAAGCCAAAGTTGGTCACACTGGCCGACGAGAAAAGAAAGGCCTCTCCCGCATTCATGAACCGCTCTCTCAGACCACCCACTCATCATGATCATGATCGCTCCGAATACCCAAGTGTTCACAGTTTACTCTGAGTCTTCCACACACGGCTCGTATCCGTCCGACAAGGAAATAGCCCTCCTCACTTTCGAAACTTGGAAAATGGAAGGCTGCCCGCAACTCCGTCCCGACCACTGGCTGAAAGCCGAAAAAAAGCTGGTCGAAGCCTATGCCGGCCACGGCGGAATTTTTGCCCCCTTGGATTCCGACGGTCTGGAGGACTTCTGGGAAAGGGAGACAGAAACCATTTCGGGTTTTGCCCAAGTCAACGAACTCAACTTAGCAACGAAAGGATGGTCATGAACACGTTTGCACTGCTTGCCACACCCGACCCTTTGCAGGTGCCAGAGCCGGAACCCAACGGCGGCCTTGACGTTCTCAAGCGACGCCACACCCGACAGGAATCTCCGAATCTGCTGCTAATGGCAGGAGCTGACGGCGGAGCGCTGCAGGCTTTGTCCGAGACGGTGGGCATTCGCATGGCCTGCCGGAGTGTTGTCAGGTGGTATCACGGCGGCATCAACGAGTAGCTGGGCAGCCTTTGCCTCCTCTCATTGAACCTGTGCAACGTCGCATGGGTGGAGGCTGTCTGACCCCTGGGGGCGAAGAGGCATTCGCACGCTTGCGAAAAGGGTCCGGTGGAGCGAGTGCAGGCCAGGCACATTCCATGACCTCCTTCCCGCAACATTCCACCACCTCCTCTGGCCGCCCCTGGCTGGTGCGCATTCCGGAAATTTTCGAAGGCATCGCCACCGCCGTTGTGGGCCGTTTCGGGGCGGGTGCCAGCACGCGGCTGGGGCAGGAATATTACCTCCTCAAGACGGCGTCCGCAGAGGCGGTGCATCATTCCGAGGCAGCCAAGTTTGCGCGCTGGAACCTGCCCATGGACCACACCTGGCCCTGCAACCCGCAGAAGATGGAAGGCTTCATTGAAAAGGCGGCGCAGACGCTCCTGCGCAAGTTTGGCGACCGCAAACCTCAGGGCATCTTCATTGGTACTCTCCATCCCACCTCGCCCGACAAGTACTACAAGGGCCTGGCTTCCAACCTGCGCGGCCGGGTGCTGCAACTCTTCCCCAAACTGCCTGCGTCCACGGTGGAGGAGCAGAATCCCGAGGCGGAAACGCTGTTCTGCCTTGTGGGAAAGGAGGGCCTCTTCTGCGGCATGCAGAGCCCGCGTGCGTCCAACGGCCTTTACGCCGGCGGCAGCAAATACATCGACCAGGACGCGCCGGACACCATCAGCCGGGCCGGGGCCAAGATCGCAGAGGCCCTCCATTACCTCCTCCTGCACCGCCCGCCGCTGCCGCAGGACAGTCACTGGCTTGAGCTCGGCGCCTGTCCCGGTGGCATGACGTCTGAGCTGCTCGCGCGCGGCCAGAAGGTGACCGCCATCGACCGCGCAGCCCTCGACAAGCGGCTGGATGGCCGCCCCGGCCTGAAATTCGTGCTCGCCGACGTTGCCACCTTTGTGCCCAGGGCCGGCACGACATTTGACGCCCTGCTGAACGACATGAACGGCCCCCCGGAGGAGTCCATCGCCCAGGTGATCCGCCTGTCCCGGTTTATGAAAAAAGGCGGCCTCGTCGTCTTCACGCTCAAAGTGCCACGCATTGAGACCGTCGAGCTGCCGTGTGACCTGTTTGATGAGATTGTCTCCGTGGCGGAAAACTCCGGCCTGCGGCTCTTTGCGCAGACCCACCTGACCTACAACCGGCACGAGTTCACGCTGTTTTTGGAGAAAGCCTAGGCTCAAGATTAGCCTAAAGTGTTGATCCAGAGCCTTGTAAATCAGGCTGAAGGGAGGTCCATGGCTGTCGCGCACGGGGGGCTAAAGGACTATTTAATGTAACGAAGATGTCTGAAATAGGTCTTGTGAAAAGCCGTGGTATTATTATATTTATAATATATCCGAACTATTTTAAGAAATTGCAATGGTGCCCCAAGTCCTAGCGGAGCCGCTTTTCGAGTGGGTCTACCGGATGCGAAGCCTGACACAATCCTCTCCGCCTCCTCTGATCATGAAACGAGCGTCCATCCTCAAACACCTTCTAGCCTTGATTTCGCTCACGGCAGTGGTCGTGCCCCACCATGCTTCGGGTGCCGAAATCATCTGGGGAAACATTTTTGAAGACACGCTGCTCAACAGTTCTGCCAGTGTGGACAACCCCAATCCCCTGAGCAGTCAGCAGTTGGACACCACGTTCTCGTTCGAGATCGGGACTTTTGGAGGCTTCATTCCAACCTACGCCAACATCGATCAGTGGGCTGCGAACTGGAAGCTGTTTGACGGGGCTTATGTGTCCAATGGCGGATGGGACGCACCGAACCAGAACTTCGCCGGTGCCGACCACCTCGACACGAACGGAAACTCGACTTCGCCGTTTGCCGACCCCTCCGATGTGTTTGCGCAGGGAGAGCGCATCTATCTGTGGGTCTACAATTCCAAGGACATCGTGCCCACCAGCGAGTGGGCCCTGGTGACGGACGCCACCGTTCTTGGTAACGTCGGCGCTCCTTGGGTGATGCCTGACCCGGCGGACACCGGCGGCTTTTACGAGCTGTTTTTGTCAGAGGCCGACGAGGCGATCATCGGCGGCGTGAACGGGGTGCGTGGG
The DNA here is from genome assembly GCA_036405615.1 of Prosthecobacter sp. GTDB lineage: Bacteria > Verrucomicrobiota > Verrucomicrobiia > Verrucomicrobiales > Verrucomicrobiaceae > Prosthecobacter. The sequence goes on from DASWXG010000206.1 coordinate 4,248, forward strand.
CCAGGGGACTACACCTATGCCAACCCGCCCAATGTGAGCAATCCCAACACCACCAACGGCTTCACCATTCAGACGGCCGTGGTGCCGGAACCTGGCTCCGTGCTGCTGTTGTTCACCGCAGCCGCAGCTTTCCTGACCCGCCGGACCACCCGGAGACTGGCACGCTCGACCATTGCCTGAGGGCAGCGCATGAGGCAAC
>DASWXG010000207.1:0-7663 GCA_036405615.1 Prosthecobacter sp.
GTGCGCTTTGTCTCCCCCAACATCTGACGGTTGATCTGCCGGTAGGTGTCATCTGCCTCTTCGAGATTCATGGTTATGATCCCGTTGAGATGACCCGTTGTAACGGACGAGTTCAAAAGGGTGCTTGCAATCTCAAAGGCGAGCCCCTCTTGTGGGTCATCTTTTTTCGTGGGAATGTAAATTCCCAACCGCAAGAGAGTGTAGATCAGCCTCCGCTTGGCTGATTCCATGCGTGCCCACAAAAATATGTTCTGCGGGCGGTTCAAGTCAGGAACCATCTGGTTCATCCTGCAGGAAATGCATAGATCATCTGCGTTCTCCCCGTCTGTCGTCCAGTTGCAGATGTCATAACGGATGCCATTGGCACAACGCTTTAAGCCACCCCTGCTGTCCAGCTTCTCCATGTTCCCACGCCGTGGCGAAAATCCCACTTCGATTCCGCAGGCAAGGCAACGCGTGCTGCCAAAAAAAAGAACATTGCCGCAGTCGCAGCTGAATCGTCGCATGATGTGTCCACTGTCGCAGACGGACGCAGGAAGTCATGCTGAGTTCCGTATATTACAGAACATAGTATCGGAATAACAAATGGTGCATCCAAAACATGTGCGGCATTCGATGCCTGCCCTCCTACGAGGTGAACGTGTCATGCCTCATGATCGGGCCGGACATATGGGTTGATCTGGAGACATTCATATGTTATAAATCATTTGTTAGCCAGAACCTGCGCCTCGTGCTGCGCTGTCTCCCCGGTCTTGCAATACAGATCATCCTCAGGGCGAGGCCCCTCAACCGTTTAAGCACTCATCTTCGGATCTGAAGGCTGACGCTCCCAACACACTTGCGTTCTCTCCGGGAGGCCGCACCAGACAATAATACCATGTTCGCCATCTTTTTCTTCGCCGCCTTCGTAGTAGCCATTTTTTATGCATCATTCTTTGAATGGCTGCTGCACAAATACGTGATGCACCGGCCCTTTCCGGGCTTCAAGTATCCGTTCAAGTCACATGCCGGAGTGCATCACCGCGTATTTCGGGCCGATCAGACGTATCACCTGAAACGGGAAACGGACAGGAAAACCATTCCAATGGCTTGGTGGAACGGGCCAGCACTGGTCATCATAGGGAGCCTGCCTTTCGCAATTTGCGCATGGCTGTTTGGAGCATGGAGCATTATCCCTGGGGCTGTGATCGCGATTGCTGCCTATTATGCGGTGTATGAAACTATTCACTGGTGCATGCATCTGCCCAAGGCGCGCCGTTTGGAAATATCCTGGCTGTTTCGCCGTCTGAACGGCCATCACCTGCTGCACCATCGTTACATGCATAAGAACTTTAACGTGGTTCTGCCACTCGCAGATCTTTGCCTTGGAACCTTGCTTATCCGCTCAAAAATAAGATTTGCCCAGGCTATGGGACCGTCAGTCCCGAATGTGCAACCGATTGAACTGCCGAGAGGAACCTGGTGAGGGAAACACGCTCGGCGCTTTCTCATAAGTGGACCTGATGTATCGCAACAGAGGAATGGAGCAATGCCTAGATACAGCGACGATCTGGAAGCGGAGCGAGGAAGACGCTGCTGGACTTCTATTCCAAGGAATGCCCCTGCCGGCAACCTTTCTTGCCGAAGTGAGTCACCCGTTTTTGCCGCCCTTCAATGAGCAGATCAGTTCATTGCGACAAGCCCGTCCTTTCAGGCCCCAATCGAGCCTCAGTGTTGACATCACACGGTTTGAAGCGAGCTTCGCGTGTCGTGATACGGTTCCTCGCCGCCATTGTATTTCTTGTCTGGACAGCGTGCTATGTGCGCTGTGCGACAGAGATTTCTGGTCTGGGCAAGGAGGTGGCGGTGGATGCGTGCTGCCAGCATGAGCAGCCTGAAACCGCCAGGGACTGTGCGCCGGAACAGAGTGTACCCTGCGGAATCTGTGATGCCATTGTTTCCGGAGGGTTGGTATTGAGCCAGCCCTTTGTCATGGTGGCTCTGATTCTGTCGGTGCTTGCCGTTGTCGTGTTCGCACTTTCTTCCTTCAGGCTCCGATGGTTGAGGCTGTTAGACTTGGCTCGATCACAATTCCGGCAGTGTGCGGCTGATCCGCCCTGGCGAGAACCTAGGCTTTGGGAATTCTTGGTCCGCACAGCATGTCCTGTGCGTGGACCTTCATTGGCGCTGGCTTAAACGGATGCACGTGAGCCGTCATGAACGGCTGATCTCGCGTGTTGTCCGCCATGCATCGCACGGCTTTCCCCCGTGCCTGTCCTTGTTCCAGGAATTCCACGCCTATGCACTCACGCCTTTTCTCTCTCCTATTGTGTCTCAGCCTGCCTGCCATTGCAGCAGATAAGCCGTCCCCGACCAGCATCGACAAGCTGGTCACAACAACCCTTGCCGCGAATCCCGAGTTAAAGTTCTACGAGGCGGAGATTCATGCCGCCAAGGCTGGACGTCGGATCGCAGGAAAGCTGCCCAATCCGGAGCTCAGCCTTGATGTCGGAAGGATGCGCGTGGCGGGCTCGGATGCGACCGCAGAAGGCCTGGCTTACGCTGCGACGCTGGTTCAGCCGATAGAATGGCCAGGACGGCTCGGACTGAGAAAAGCCATCGCGAATGGCGACATCATCCTGGCAGAGCTGGGACTGGCGCGTTTCCGGAGCTATTTGACAGGACGTGTGCGTGTTCTCGGCTTTGCCTTGTCTATGCAGCAGCAAAAGGCCGAAGCGGCGGCAGAGGTGGCCAACCGATATGTATCTGTGAGGGACGTGCTGGTTCAGCGCGACCCGGCAGGTGTTACTCCGCTACTGGAGACGCGTATTATTGAAGCGGCCGCTGTGGGTGTCCAGCGTCGTGCGGGTGAGGCCTCAGTGGAGATGCAGAAGACCCTGCTGGAGCTGAACCAATTGATGGGCAAACGGGCTGATTCCCCGCTTGTCGTGAAGCGTGAGGAGTTCGGGCTGACAGAGCTCCCCTCTTTGGTCTCTTTGCTCGGGCAGGCAGCCATTCAAAACTTCGATCTCCGGGTACGGCGAGCGGAACTGGAACAACAGGGACTAAAAGTAGCCCTGGCGAAGAATGAGCGCTATCCCACATTCTCCGTTGGACCGTCAGTCAGTGACCAGCTTCCAGGAGAGCGTCAAACAGTGGTCGGCATTGCGATTTCAGTGCCGTTACCTTTCTGGAATTCGGGCAAGGCCAATGTAGAAGCTGCCGAAGCTCGACGGATTCAGGCTGAGGCGACGTTGAACGCAGCATTCCGGGAAACGGAACGCCGCGTAACCGAAGCAATGCTGATCGTGCAGACACAACGTCAGCGTCTTGCAGGATGGAAGCCGGATTCCTTGCAGTCATTTAGCGAAGCCGCTGTCCTCGCAGACCGTCATTACAGGCTCGGAGCGGTGGCAGTTTCCAGCTATCTGGAGATGCAAGACCGCTATCTGGAAGCCGCAGAAGCCATCAATGAGACGAAGCTGGAGGTGCTCCAGTCAGCATTGGAACTGGAACAGCTTATCGGCACGACGAAGCCGTTTATCAAGCCTCTGCCTGAGGCAAAGCCTGCGCTTAAACCCTGAGTCTAACCCTTCATTTTCCCTGCTATGAAAATCATTCTTTCCGGTCTCTTGTCTGCTTTCACCCTGGCCCTCAGCAGTTGCACGCAGTCCACCGCCACATCAGACGCCGAAAGGCCTCCCGAGAATGGAGCGCAGTTTCGCAAGGGTGAAGGCTTGTCTCTGACGGACGAGATGAAACAGGCAATCAACCTGCAAGTTGTTGAAGTGACCGATTCGAAGGTCGCTCCGGCTTTCAGTGTTTCGCTGCATATCACGCCTGAAAGCGTCCTTCAGGATGTTGCTCTTACGCCAAAAGCCAAACCGGCTGCAAGTGAAGCATCAGGTTGGATTACAGGCGAGCATGCCAAACTCATCAGCGCTGGGATGAAAGTCGAGTTGCGCAGCGAAAGCACTGACGCAGAGGTTTTTTCGGGCTCAGTGAGTCATATTGGCAAGGCGTCGTATGCCGCACTTGGAGAGTACGAAGTCACGGTTATCGCAGAGACAGCCTTTCCCACAGGAACTCAGGTCATCGCAATCTTCCGTGCTCCGGCTAACGAAGAGGTGACCTCCATCCCCCGCTCAGCATTGCTGCAAACAGCAGAAGGCACCTTTGCTTACACTGTGAACGGGAAATTCCTCCTGCGAACTCCGGTCAAAACTGGCGCGATGAACGAGCAAGCCGTGGAAATCACGGACGGCCTCTATGCTGGCGATGAGATCGTGGCCTCGCCTGTCATGTCACTGTGGATGGCGGAGCTCCAAGTGCTTCGCGGTGGCAAAGCCTGCACCTGCGGACACTAAAGTCATGCTGCATCATCTTCTCGATCTCGTCATGCGACAGCGTGCTGCTGTCATTGTCGCCACGCTAGTCCTGATAGGCATCGGTACATGGTCTGCGTTGCGCCTGCCCATCGATGCGGTTCCAGACATCACCAATCCCCAGGTGCAGATCAATACAGCAGTGCCCGCGCTGGCACCTGAGGAAGTTGAAAAGCTCGTGAGCTTTCCTATCGAAAGCGAAATGGCAGGCCTGCCTGAAATGGTGGAACTGCGCTCGCTATCCAAATTCGGCCTGTCCCAGGTCACCATGACCTTCAAGGATGGCATTGATCTCTACCGCACACGTCAGCTGGTCACCGAACGCTTGCAAGGAGTGCTCGAAGACCTGCCTCCAGACATCGCTCCGAAGCTTGCTCCCATCGCCACCGGACTCGGCGAGATCTTCTATTACACACTCGATTACACCAGCGACGCCCCGCACAAGCCTGAGTCACGTAAAGCACAGCTCATGGAGTTGAGGCAGATTCAGGAATACACTGTAAAACCTTTGCTCCGTGGCACTCCTGGAGTTGCCGAGGTAAACACCAGCGGCGGCTATGAACGCCAGGTGGTCATCCAACCGAACTCAGCCCGGCTCGCCTCTGCAGGTTTGTCCTTGGACGCTCTGGCGGAGATTGTGGAGCAAAATACGCAGAACGCTGGAGGCGGATATGTCGAAATCGGAGGCGAACAACTCATCGTGCGTTCGCCCAGCCGCGTTGCCACCGCCGACGAGATTTCCAAGCTGCCCCTCAAGTTTGGTGCCGGTGTGAAGCCCATTCTCTTGAACGAAGTTGCATCGGTGAGCATCGGCTCAGCATTCCGTACCGGAGCCAGCACTCACGAAGGCAACGAAGCTCTTGTCGGGGCCGCCATTATGCTGGCAGGCTCCAACACACGCCTTGTTGCAGAAGCTGTGAGGGAAAAGCTGGAGGACGTTCAACGCAAACTCCCACCTGGGCTGGTCATCCGTGCTGTTTATGACCGCAGTGAACTGGTGAACCGGACCATTCATACGGTTGAGAAAAACCTTACTGAAGGCGCTTTGCTTGTCGTCGTCGTGCTATTCCTCTTGCTGGGGAATGTGCGGGCGGCATTCATCGTCGCACTAGTGATCCCGCTTTCTATGCTCTTTGCCATGACTGGCATGATGGAACTGCATCTGTCGGGAAACTTGATGAGCCTGGGAGCAGTGGACTTTGGACTCATCATCGACGGTGCTGTTGTCATGGTTGAAAACATCGTGCGTCATCTCGGGGAGAGACAGCATGCGCTTGGAAGGCGGCTCAATGCTGGCGAGCGGGCACAGGAAGTTCTGAAATCGGCCAAGGAAGTTGCCAATCCAATGTTCTTTGGCGTGCTCATTATTACGGTCGTCTATCTGCCCATCCTGGCACTTCAGGGCATCGAGGGAAAGATGTTCAAACCAATGGCTGTCGTCGTCATGCTGGCACTCGGGGGCTCCCTTGTTCTGGCCCTCACGCTCATGCCGGTCCTTTGCTCTTTCCTGCTGGGAGGCAAGATCCAGGAAAAGGACAACTGGCTCGTCACTCTGACCAAACGCATTTACACGCCTCTGCTCGCTTTCGGCCTGCGTTTCCGCTGGCTGGTAGTGCTGCCCATGGTCGCCTTGTTTGCGTGGTCTCTGGTCATCTTCTCCAGGCTTGGCGCAGAATTCATCCCGCAGCTTGATGAAGGAGATTTTACTCTCCAGCTCATCCGCAGTTCCAGCGCCAGCCTTTCCTCATCCGTGGAGCTGCAAAAACAAAGCGAGGCCGTGTTGCGTCGCGAGTTTCCCGAGGTGCGTGATGTGTTCTCCCGTATCGGTACCGCCGAAGTAGCCACCGATCCAATGGGTCCCAACGTCGCCGATACTTATGTCATGTTAAGGCCTCGCGAAACATGGCGGCAGCTGCGGGGCAAACCCATCTCCAAAGAAGATCTTGGCGACCTGATGAGGAAGCGTCTGCTCGATCAGGTGCCTGGTCAAAACATCCTGGTCTCCCAGCCCATCCAGATGCGCTTCAACGAAATCATGGCCGGGGCACGGGCCGATCTGCTATGCAAAATCTTCGGCGAGAACTACGACGAGCTTGAACGGCTAGCCGGAGAAGTCACAGCCGTCCTGAACAGCCTTCCGGGAGGCAGCGAAACGGAGTTTGATGCCATTGGCAAAGTTCCCATGATCGAAGTCCAGCCAGACCGGGATGCTCTGCAAAAGTTCAATGTCCATGCTGACGATTTGAACCGCCTTGTGGAAACCGCTCTGGCTGGTTCGGAGGTGGGCAAGCTTATCGAAGGCAACCGCCGAACGCCGATTGTGGTGCGTCTGTCCGAAGATCGTCGCACTGATCTCAGTGCCATGGAACGCCTGCCCTTGCGCACTGAGGACGGCGGATTGCTGGCACTTGGGCAGGTCGCGAAAGTAAAGCTTGTGGATCAAGTCAACCAGATCGCCCGCGAAGACACCCAGCGCCGAGTTTCCGTGCTCATCAACGTTCGAGGTCGCGACACGGCAGGATTTGTCGAAGAGGCCTCACGTTTGATCCGCGAGCGAGTGAATTTTCCTGATGGCTACTACTTTGAATTTGGCGGCCAGTTCAAAAATTTGCAGGAGGCCAAAGCGCGGCTCACCATTGTTGTGCCGCTGGCTCTGGGTCTGATTTTTGTGCTCATCTACCTGAGTTTTGGTTCGTTCAGACAGGCCGCGCTCATTTTTCTTTGTGTGCCTCTCGCCGTCACTGGCGGCACCTTCGCGCTTCATCTGCGGGGAATGCCCTTCACCATCAGTGCAGCCGTCGGGTTTGTCGCATTGAGCGGTATTGCGGTCCTGAACGGAATCATGCTCATCAGCTTCATCAATCAGTTGCGTACTGAAGGCCGTGTTCTGCGTGATGCGGTCGTTGAAGGGACGCTCACCCGTCTGCGTCCGAAGCTGATGACAACCCTGGTCGCGTCCCTGGGATTCCTCCCGATGGCTATCGCCACAGGTGCAGGAGCCGAAGTCCAGCGGCCCATCGCCACCGTCGTCATCGGCGGCATAATCACTTCCACTTTCCTCACCCTGCTCGTCGTGCCTCTGCTCTACGAGTGGCTTGAACGAAAAACCAAACCGGAAACAAACACACCATGAAAACACTGCTTAGCCTCCTCGCCATCACCGTTCTGGCCATCACGCCAGCCCTTGCGGACAAATCTGTCAAAGCGGGTCCACGTCACGGCCGCGTGCTCGAAATGAGCGGTCAGAACGCGGAATTTTTCGTCGAGAAAGACCGGACCATCAGCATTGCCTTCTATGA
>DASWXG010000208.1:0-4123 GCA_036405615.1 Prosthecobacter sp.
CTGCGGGCAGCAAAACCGGCATCATGGCGATGATCCACGCCTGTCCGCCCAGGGTTTCCACCATCTTGGGCAAGACTGTTTCGGGTGCCAGGAAGGCCGTGCCACCCATGTAGAGACCGCCTTCCAGACAGTGGCAGATGAAATTACGCCGCACCGCATGACTGTGGGGATGCTGGGGCGCTGTGGCAGACATGCGAAGTATTTAAGATACCTCAAATACGTGGCAGGAAAAGCGTTTTGCAGGGGGCAAAACCGGGTTTCCGTAAGATTTTCGATGCCTGGAAAGCCTTGCAAAACGGATGCTGACCAGGGCCGGACCCGGAGAAAGGACTTCCGGCTTATCAAACGCTCTACGCCCCGACCTGACGCAACCAGTCTTCCAGGTTGTAGTAGTTGGTAACGCGGGCGACCTGGCCTTCGCGGATGTCAAAGAAGGCTCCGACCCGCAGACGATAAGTCTGACCCGTGGCAGGTGGCAGGCCTTCATCCGTCTGAAGGTAGGTGCCCAGGATGTAAAACTCGGCTGCGGCGCGGCTGCCATCTGCGTGAGGCATCACGGCCAGTTCCGCGACTTCCTCTCGGTAGCTGCGGTCCATGCGCTGAAGGAAAGCGCGGAAGGTGTCGCGACCTGTTTCACTGGCTCCCTGATTGATGTCATGTACAACGTCTTCGGTCAGCAGGGCGAGCATGGCTTCGCGGTCACCGCTGTTGAAGGTGGCATAGTAGGTTTCGATCAGGCTGCGGGCAGCGTCGGCGGCGGAAGTCGGCATAAAGGGAAAGGGCGAAGCTGAATGCTGGCGGTGAAACGGTCAAGAACGGCAGCACGCCAGTCCTCACGTTTTAAGCCTGTCCGGGGCGCTGTACCAGAAGCTGGTCCAGGGCCGCGGCAATGCGGGGGCGGGCGGAGAGTTTTTCGACCCAGGCGGATGGGATGCCGCTGATGCCATGGGCAGCACCGAGCCAGGCCCCGATCATGCTCGCACGGCCGGCGCTGTCGCCCCCTGCGCGCAAGGTGCTCAGGATGGCCTGCTCAAAATTGTCATGATGCACCCAGGCCGCATGCAGGGCGGAAGGAAAACTCTGCGGCAGCGGACAGCTCTGGCCCAAGTGATCGGTGGCAGCCGTCACATCCTTGTGCCGCAGGGTATGCGCGGCTTCAAAATAGTCCGAAGTGTCGCAGCTCACGGAGCCGGACTTGCGCGTCGCTTCAAAAGCCTCGCGGAAGGGCATGCCTTCCAGCAGGTGGCGCAAGAGTACCGCGCTGGCCGTGGCACAGGCCTGGGCCGTGGCATTGTTTTGGGTCACGCGGGTCAGACGGCCGATGGCATCTGCCAGAGTGGAAACATCATCCTTTTGATAGGCCACTGCTACGGGTGCCAGCCGGCTGACAGTGGCGAGCTGGTCATCATCGGCACCGTTTTGAAAATTAGCAGGCTGCTGTTTCAGATGTTCCAGCGTTTCCCGGGTGGCATGGTCTTTGTAGCTGGGGCAGGCCGGGCTGCCAAAAAAGCTCTCAAACCGCAGGCCGAAGTCCTCTTCGCGAAAGCGGCCTCCGCAGGCCGCCACAGACTCCAGCAGCAGCAAGGCGGCATCGCCATAGTGAGTCTGGTCGCCACTCTTCTTCCCGGCGTGGTAGTGATCATGCGCGGGCGTTTCGAAACCCTGGACGCCGCCCGGAAAGGCCTCGGCCATGGCATCGAGATCATAGATCCAGTGAGAACCGAGGGCGGCTGCGTCACCGACGAACTGGCCGAAAACGGCCCCCTGCAAGGCTGACAATGATGTGTTCACAAAGCCTGTCTTTGCCTTACTTCCGGGGAACTGGCAAGTGCCGGTCGCGGCAGGAAATTTTTGTTTTCCGCATAGTCCGGCATTCGTATGGCGATGACCGGGGTCTTGCAGATTTAAATGCAATATTTGTTAGGTTTGGGTGCCGGACAGCGGATGCCTGAGCCTTTGTCAGGCAGATGCCTCCGCAGCGGCCACCCGCACGGCGCAGTATTTATAACTGGGCTGGCGGCTGTGAGGGTCCACCACTTCGTGAGTCAGCTGGTTGACACGGGGGTCATGCATGGGCAGGAAAACCTGGCCCGGGCTGACGCCCGGGGAGATGCGCGCTTTCATATGCAATGTGGCGCGGCGGGAGGCAACTGCCACAGGTGAGTCATCGCGGATGCGCAGACGCCGTGCGTCGTCGGGATGGATCTCCAGGTAAAGCTCCGCCGGGGCGAGTTTGCGCAGCACTTCAGATTTGCCTGTGCGGGACTCCGTATGCCACTGCGCGCTGGTGCCACGGCCGGTCAGCAGGATGAGCGGGTATTCGGCATCTGGCATCTCGGGCGGTTGCACCGGAGCATCAAAGATGAAACGTGCCTTCTGGTCGGCCGTGTAAAAGCGGCCGTCGGCAAACAGCCGCCGTTGCTGTTCGAAGACTGGAGGCGTGGCCGGATCATCCCCGGCTTTGAGCGGCCACTGGATGCCGCCGCTCTGTTCGATCATGGCATAGTCACGGATGCCGGTGATCTCGCAGGGCTGGTTTTGCGTGCAGCGTTTGAGGACCTGGAAGGCGGCCTCCGGAGAGGTCCATTCTTTGAACATTTCCCCCAGCCCCCAGGCCTGGGCGATGAGGCGGAAGATGCGGAAGTCGCTGAGCGCCTGGCCGGGGGCATGGCGCACCGGGCGGCTGACGCCGATGCGGCGTTCGGAGTTGATGAAGGTGCCTTCCTTTTCCCCCCAGGCGGCGGCGGGCAGGAACAGATGGGCCTGACGCGCGGTCTCTGTGGAATGGTACATGTCCTGCACCACAAAGAAGTCGAGCTTCTTCGCCAGTTCTTTGAAACGGTTTTGGTTAATCCAGGAGTGGGCCGGGTTGGTGGCAATGATCCAGAGGGCCCGGATTTTGCCGGATTCGATGCCTTGCAGGATCTGGTCATAGGCCAGGCTGGGGCGGTCCGGGATGTTCTCCACCGGGAAGCCGGTGGCCAGGGCGACCTTCTCGCGGTGGGCAGGGTTTTTAAAGTCGTGGCCGCCTAGCAAATTGGTGGTGTTGGAGAACAGGCGTGAGCCCATGGCATTGCACTGCCCGGTGATGGAGTTGGCTCCCGTGCCGGGTTTGCCAATGTTGCCGGTCATGAGCGCGAGGTTGATGATTGCTTGCGCGGTGCGGGTGGCTTGGTGGCTCTGGTTCACGCCCATGGTCCACCAGAAGGAGACGCGCGGAGTGCCGCTGCGGATGGTGTCGGAAAAGCGTTGAAGCTGCTCCATTGAGATGCCCGTTTCTGCCGCCACATGCTCCGGTGTGTAACTCTGTATGAAAGCGGTGAAGTCTTCATAACCGGAAGTGTTGCGGGCGATGAAGTCTGCATCCACGCCGCCATCGCGGATGAGCAGATGGGCGATGCCGTACAGCAGCGTGAGATCGCTTTTCGGCCGGATGGCATAGTGCTGGGTGGCTGCCATGGCGGTCTCCGTGGTGCGCGGGTCCACGACAATGATCTGCGGGTTGCGCTTGTTGCGGAGCACGCGCTGCCACATGATGGGGTGGGCGATGCAGGGATTGGCACCGATGAAGACCATGACATCGCTTTCCTCATAGTCCGCATAGGTGAAAGGCGGGGAGTCAAAGCCGAAGCTTTCCTTGTAGGCCACCACAGCCGTGGCCATGCACTGGCGGGTATTGCCATCGCCATGAATGAGGCCCATGCCAAACTTGGTGAGGCTGCCGAGGAAGGCCATTTCCTCGCACATGATCTGGCCGGTGCTGATGAAGGCGGCGGACTCCGGGCCGTGGGTCTGGAGTACGCCTTTCATGCGCTCGCAAAAGACCTGCATGGCGGTCTTCCAGTCCACCGGCTGGCCATCCAGCAAAGGGGTGGTGGCACGGTCGGTGGCATCAAGAACCGTCAGGGCTTCCCAGCCTTTGGGGCAGGCGGTGCCGAGGTTGACCGGGTAGTCGGGATCGGGCGTGGCATTGATGGCCACTCCATCCCGCAGGTGCAGTTTCAAACCGCAGCCTGTGGAGCAAAAACCGCAGATGGATTTGGCGGTGCCGTTGGGTTGCAGGCGGCGGGGAAGCTGGCCGAGGCCGAACCGTGCGGGATCCCGCCCAAGGTCTTCCGTGAGC
>DASWXG010000209.1:0-3237 GCA_036405615.1 Prosthecobacter sp.
GTCACCATCCATGCGGCAGCCACAGAGGCGGGGAGCGAACCGGCGCGCATCGGTCTCAAACTGAATGGCAAGGACGTGTCCACCTTTGAAGTGACGAAGCGCTGGAAGGCCGACCAGCCAGAGTTCCAGCCCATCGTCCAGACACTCAGCCTGAAAGCGGGCGAATCCAAACTCAGCGTCGCTTTTCTCAATGATGCCTCAGATGAAAAGAACCCTGATCCCGCCAAACGCGACCGTAACGTGGTGCTGGACAAGGTGGAGGTGAAAGGTCCGAACAGTCTGCTGGCCCCGCGTGGCAGCCGCTTTTTACGCTGGCTTCTGGACGGCAAGCCTGTGGGGCTGCCGGCGGTTCAGTGGACAGGAGAAGATCTGGAGAGCGGGCAGGGGAATACTTTCCGTGACACTGGCGGCATCCTGCTGGGCAGCAGCGGTTATGTGAAACATCCCGTGCAGATCAGTGCCGATGGCAAGTATCGCATCACCGTGAAGGCCGGGGCCCAGCAGGCCGGTGACGAGCCCGCCAAGTTTGATGTCCGCATCGCGGGCAAAACCGTGGGTGCTTTCTCCGTGACGGCCAAGAACCAGGCACCGCAGTGGTTTAACCTTGAAGCGCCTTTGCCTGCCGGAAACCATGAAGTGCAAATCTGGTTCCTGAACGATTTCTGGGACAAGGACACCAAGGCTGACCGCAATCTCTGGGTGCATCAGGTAAAGATTGAAGGCCCGTTGGATCAGGGCCCTGTGGTTGCCACGGAAACTGTGCCGGCTCTGGTCGAGAAGATGGGGGGGCGTCTTTTCCGCCGCCCGATGACAGCAGACGAAAAGGCCAAGTGGCAAGGATTTGCCGCTCTCGCGTTGCAGGAAGGGGAAAAGCCTTTGGGCGCGCTGCGCTTCGTGCTGGAAGGGATGCTGGTTTCTCCCTCCTTCCTCTTCCGTGGTGATCCGCAGCCTGCTGGGCCAGCAACCGATGGCGTGGCGCTGATTGACGAGTATGCATTGGCCAGCCGCCTGTCCTATTTCCTCTGGTCTGCTCCGCCGGATGACCGCCTGCTCCAGCTCGCGGCCAAAGGCGAGTTGCGCAAAAATCTTGGTGAAGAACTGAAGCGCATGATTGGTGACTGGCACTCCTATGCCATCACCGAGGACTTTGCGGGGCAGTGGCTGCAACTGCGTGACATGGACATCGTGTCGCCAGACACCAAACGTTTTCCCGAGTGGAAGGGCGGCATCGCCTTCAGCATGAAGCGCGAAAGCCAGATGTTCTTTGAGCACATCCTGAAAGAGAACAAGAGCATCCTGGAATTCCTCGACTCTGACTACACCTTTGCTGACCGCAAGCTGGCCGAGTGGTATGGCATCAAGGACTTCAAAGGTGACAAATTCCAGATGGTTTCACTGAAGGGGACACCCAGAGGAGGCATCCTCACCCAGGGCAGCATTCTCACACTCACCTCCGGCCAGACCCGCACGTCGCCGGTGAAGCGTGGCAAGTACCTCCTGGAAAACATTCTGGGCACTCCGCCACCGCCTGCGCCGGAAGGCGTGCCTCCGCTGGACGAAAGCAAGGTGCGCAAGTCAGACATGACCCTGCGTGAGCAGTTTGCCGAACATCGCTCCAACTCCTCCTGTGCAGGCTGCCATGCCTTCCTGGACCCCATGGGCTTTGCGTTCGAAAATTACGATGCCATCGGCCGGTTCCGCACCGAGGAGAAGAAACACCCTATTGATGCTGCCGGGCAGCTGGTGCGTGGTCAGCAGTTCAAAGACCTGGCTGAGTTGCGTGCGATCCTGGCCCGCGACATGGCGGACGATTTCACCCGTAACCTGGCGGAAAACATGCTGACCTTCGCTCTCGGGCGCGGTCTCAGTTACACCGACCGGAATGCGGTGAAGGAGATTGTCCGCCGCACGAAGGAGGATAGCTACAAGTTCCAGTCCCTGGTGCTTGCGGTCGTGGAAAGCGTGCCGTTCCAGAAGATGCGTATTGGTGGCGAAGCTGAGTAAGCCTCCTGCAGAGGCAAGGCTGCTGCCGGTTGCGGTTGCACCTGCCTGTTTGCACCGCTATCCCTTCATGCCGGAGGCAGCCTCCTCCGGGTGCTTCTTTCTATGACTGATTCTGCCCCCGCTGAAGTCCCGCCGTCAGGCACGCAAGGGCGCGTTATCCGCGCCGCGCTCATCATTTTTCCGGTCGGCACCATCGTGCTCGGCATCGCATCGTTTGGCATCTGGTGGGTGAAGAAGACCAAGGTGGAGGAAGGCGGCTACAAGTATGCCCTGGCCCTGCGCCGTGAATTGAGCGAAGCTGGTCTGCAGCGGCATTTCAGCATCTTGCAGGACGTCATGCGCCAGCCGGACGCGCAGAAGATCCCGGCCGTAGCTGCCTATCTGGAATCCAGCATGGGCGCGGAAAACATGGGCTACCAGGTGCGCCGGGACCGGCTGCAAAAAGGCGACATTGAGTTTGCCAATGTGAACGTGGACCTCACGGGTAAAAGCCGCTTTCGGGAAGTGGTGCTCCTGCTTGTCCCGTATGGTGATGCTTCGCGTGCAGATGCTGAAGGCCGGGCTCTGTCCATGCTCCTTTCTCTGGCCCATGCCATCACGGGAGAGGCGGGCAGCCAGACTTTGCGGCTCGCAGTCGTTCCTTTTCCTGCGGACCCATCATCCATAGAACGCTTGCTGACTTTTGCCCGCAGCCGGGAGGAGCGGTTTATGAAAGTCCTTGTCGCCGGAGGGCCTTCGGAGGCCACGTTGCAGGCTTTGGCGGACGGGTTCCGGGTGAAGGAAACCGGTACCATCATTGAGTCTCTGCCAGACACCGGGGATGTCCCGGGCACCCTGGCTGCCGCGCAGGTCTTGAAGGGACGTCTGCTGAAGGCTGTGGAGTAGTGACCAAAGGCTGTTCCGCCATTCGGGAAGAGGGTTGCCGGAGCTCCCCGTTTCGGGTAGCCTGGACGGGTTCATGTTCACCGGCTCTCCCTACCAGTACTGCTCCCGCTGCGGCAGTGACACGTTCACGATTTTCAGCACCCGTGAATTCATTTGCGACGCTTGTGGTTACCGCCATTTCATCACGCCGTTTCCGGCAGCCTGTGCCCTGGTGCTGGATGCAGCCGGGCGTCTGCTGGTGATACGGCGCGCTCATGAGCCAGGCCTGGGCAAGCTGGGCCTCCCCGGCGGTGTGATCGAGCCCGGGGAGACTGCCGAGGAAGCCGTCGCACGGGAGACCCGGGAAGA
>DASWXG010000210.1:0-6554 GCA_036405615.1 Prosthecobacter sp.
GGATGCTGGGCATGCCGCGCCGGACCGAGTCTGTGCCAGTGGAAGAAATCACCGTGCTTCATTCCCAGGCTTTGGGCCAAGCTCTGCTGCAAGGCATGAACGGCGACATCTTCACGGATGCCCTGCCCCGTCTCACCGGCACTGTAACCAAAGAAGGACTGGTGTTTGCGGTCTTTGACCTTTCAGATGTGGAGGCGCCTGCCTATCTCGACTCCCACGGCCGTGCCCTGTTCCAGCCCCGCGAGCGCAGCATCGCCGTGAAGTTGGATACTGAGGTCCAGGCGGATGATGCCGCAGGCACAGCAACCACCGGTGGCCGCCAGCCACGCCCGGGTTCGCCCATCCATGCCTGGCGTTCTCTGGGACTCATTGATGAAACCGGCAAACCCACACGCCGAGGTGAAATCTTTTCCTTCTTTCAGGGCGGCGAAGGGCTGGCCGTGGTCGCAGCCCTGGAAGACGAAGGCTATCCCGTGGATGACCTGATTCCGCATATGGCCAATCTGCGCAGCGGAGCCAAGTTTGACCTCCCCGTCGCCTGCGGTTCAGAGAGGCTGGGAGCCGTCTGCCGAAACACCTACGGCTTCATCAACCATACCGGTTACCTTGAAAACGGCCTGCCTCCTGACTACGGCGAGGGCGCGGCTGAACTGCTGGACACGCTGCTGCACCCGGAACGCCCGGAATCGCGGGCCTTGAAAGCCGAAGCAGCCGAAGGAGACATCTCACGCGCCTATGTGGAATGGCTCAGCCTGCTGCGCCATATTGTACACGCGCCAGCCCACCCCTGGCGGCGTTGGGAAGCCCTCCAAGAAGCGGCCGCCAAGGCCCTGAAGCAGCATGACAAGACGCTGCGCCATCTGTTCCATCTGAACCTGCCGCCGCTGACCAACAAGCAGAAGCATGGCAAACCCCGGCACTATCTGCTGGGCAAAGTCTGAGCGGAGAGCCCTCGTCTCCCCACATCCGCCCGCGTGGCACGCGGCTTGCATAACACGCAGCTTCCGGACCTAACCGGAAGAATGTTTTCATTCTTTTCCGGCCACTCCGGAGACCCTGTTTTTTCCGCATTCTCACGGGACCACATCCCTCCGGCCCAGCGAAAAAATAGAGTCTGCGTCCACCCAACCGCCATCTTTTACAGGATGCGGACAGCCAAACCTAACAAACAGATCAACATGAAAACATCTACCCTTCAAAGCCTGCTTGCGGCCACCGGACTGTTCTTTGGCCCTTATCAGCTCTGGGCACAAACACCCTCCGGCACCGCCGCTGGCGAGCAGCAAAACAAGGAAGCTGCAGAACGCCGCAGCGAAGGCACCACCACCGCAGCACCGGCAGCCCCTGCCCCGGCCAGCACCAACCCGCAGAATGCGGACGTGTCCCAAAGCGCCAAGGAACAATTCACACTCCTGGATCTGGACCGTGACAGCAAGGTGACCCGTGAAGAGTTCGCCCGCTTTTCCGATACGGATCCTAACCCTGCGCGTGATGCCAGCAGCTCTACCGGAGTCGGTAAAAACGGTACCGGCCCAGGCACCGCTGGCAGCACCACTGGCAGTACGGGCGGCGTGATCGGCCGGAGCAACGACGCTGACCGCGAGAACGTCAAACCTCGCAGCCATGAAGAACGCTTTGCCGAACTGGACATCAACAAAGACGGCAGCCTGAGCATCGAGGAATTTGCCCGTGTGCGCCCTGCCAACATTGATGCCGGTCGCGACGCCAGCAGTTCCACCGGAGTCGGCAAAAACGGCACCGGCCCGGGCACGGCTGGAAGCACCACCGGCAGCACGGAAGCCAGCACTGAAAACCTGAACGGCAAAGAAAAACGCTAACGGGAGAAGCTCATCCCAAAAACTGCTGGTCAGCAGTCATCCAGGCGGGCGGAGCTACGGCTTCGCCCGCATTCTATTCAGCAGGCACCCGGTCTCTCAATTTTTGCTCTGCAGCCCGACGGACGACAGGAACCAGTTGCGCAAGATCAGGCTCAGCCTGCGCAGCCTGTAAAAGGAGCCGTAGCGGTTCACGATCGTCTCATGCTGCATCCAGGGGGCCAGCCGGAATGACTGCACCAGCTGCGACATCGCCTCATGGTAACGCTGGTCGTCACTGTAGATGATGGCGGCCTGGAAATGGGAAAAGGACCAGGCGCGGTTCCACACCTCAGGCTTCAGGCGACCGCCCCAGCGCTCATGCGCCCAGCGCAAAATCGCCTGGCTTGAGCCGAGCTGGCGCAAGCTGTTATGGCTCATGCTTTGTCCATGCACACGGTAGTGGAGAATCACCCGCCCCATCAGCAACAGAGGCCGGGAGGAAGCCGCCACACTGATCCACATGGCCTTGTCTTCACTTCCGCGATACAGTCTGTCGTTGGTTTCAAAACCTCCCAGTTCCAACAGGAACTGTTTCTTGGCAAAGACGCTGGGGTTGAAAGGCGTGAACATCACCGCCTCCTCCAGGCCCACCTGCCGTACACCACCCCACGCCACGGGATGCGGGTCCAGGTTCATGGACTGTCCTTTTTCATCAAAAAGGCTGGCGCAGCCGGCCACAATGCCCGGCTCTTCCGCAGCCTCCGCATAAGTCTTCAAGAAGCTTTTGAGGGCGTCGGGGGCCAGCATGTCGTCTGCATCCAGGAACACCACGAACTCATGCGCGGCTTCTTGCATGCCGCGGTTTCTGGCCGCGCCCACACCTTGATTCTTCTGCCGGATGCAACGCACCGGATGACCATAGGCCGAGGCAACAGCCACGGAATTGTCGGTGGAATCATCGTCCACCACCAGGACTTCCAGCTTCCCATGCCCCTGGGCGAGGCACGACTCAATCGCCTCGGGCAAAAAACGCGCATAGTTGTAGCACGGAATGACAACCGTCACTCCGGCATTCTCAATATCAAGCGCGGGCATAGGGAAGACATACGGAAAACATGATGAGGCGCGCCCATCTTCGGGAAAGGTCAAGCGAGGTCAAGCGAACATCGTGCGCGGTATTGCAGACTGCCGGACATTCCCAAAAAAGAGAATTTAGGGCTTCCTGCTCACCGACCCCACAACAAACCATCTTTTCGAGTGACAAGAGTATCGTCCCTACCATGATAACCGACCTCCCGCCAAATGCCTTTCCAGCAAAAGCAAAAAGCAATGATGACTCCCGATCCGCAGCCATGAGCCACTAGCCAGCCAGCATGACGCTCCTCCCGACGCAGGAGCAGGATCCAAGAATTCTGCTCGTCTCCCACAACTTTCCGCCGACCATCGGACCCGAGTCCTATCTGGTCAATCTCAACGCCCTGGCGTTGCGTCGTGCCGGAATGGACGTCACCGTGCTGACCACTTCTCATGAGTTCCGCCACACGCGGCAGAAACTGGATGAAGCACCGCTGAAGAGCCTGCCGCAGGAGATCAAGGTGCTTCGCACCCCGAGCTACGATGCCTGGCTGAAGGACAGCTTCCCCAGAGTGGGCGGCCTGTCGGTAAAGCTGCTGGAATCCACCGTTTTGCCGGAAAGCTACTTCATGTGGCTGCCCACGGCGGTCCCCGCAGGCCTGCAGCATTTGCAGAGCCAGCCTTCGATCATCTACTCCCGCGCGCAGAAACATGTGAGCAACGTCTGCGGCTGGAGGCTCAAGCGCCTCACCGGCCTGCCCTGGGTGGCACACTTCAGCGACATCTGGCTGAACCACTATCTCACATCTCCGCTCATCCGCGGCATTGCCCGCGCCCTGGAACGACGCATCCTGAGAGATGCGGACAAGGTCGTCTTTGTCACGCAACGCGCGGTGGACATCATCCTCCCGCAGTATCCGGCGGAGTGGAAGGAGAAGGTGGTGGTCATTCCTCACGGTTACCAGCGCAGCGTGCCTACCCAGCCCCTGACAACACCCGGCAAAGGCCCTCTGCGCCTGATCCATGCGGGTGTTTTCTACCCGCGCATGCGCACCCCCGAGACTCTGTTCCGGGCCATCCAGAAACTCCATCTCCAGCGTCCGCTGCAAGGTCGCCTGCAGCTGACTCTGCTGGGCGACCAGAGCGACGAGTACCAGCATCTTGCAGACACGCTGGGCATCCGGGATCTCGTGGAGTTTAAACCTTCCGTCCCTCACACGCAGTGCCAGGAACTCATCGCCCGCAGCGACCTGCCGGTCATGATTGACACCCTCGGCCACGGCGGCGTGTTCCTGCCGTCCAAGCTGATCGAATACTTTGCTTTTCAAAAGCCGGTACTGGCGATCACGGAGACGGACAGCGCTGTCTCCCTTATCCTCAAGGATTGCGGGCTGCCCGTTGCGGACATGATGGACAGCGACCAGACGGCAGGCGTGCTGGGCAACTTCCTCGCCCAGTGGGAAAGCGGCCAGTGGGCGCTTTCGCAAGCCACCGCCAGCAAGATGGCCGGTTACCAGATTGACCAGGTCAACGAACCGCTCTTCGGCATCATGCGCGACCTGTGGCAGGGCTTTCGCGCCACCCAGATCCGCTAGGGCCTGACGAGGGTGGTGCCTTTTCTGGCAAAGGAAAGAAGATGCATTTGTGTGGCATCTTTTCTGCGTGCCATCTCTTGCGGTCGCCCAAACACGACCTAGCATGGATTTGCATCCCCTCCCTCCCGAACGCGCCCTTGATTTCCCAGGACCTCCATCCCCAGGAGAAACCGTCTGATTCCAGGCAGAGAATCCAGTCCCTGGATTCCTTGCGGTTCCTTGCTGCTTGCGCCGTGTTCTTCAGTCATGCCCAGCCTGTCTCCGGCGAAGGCTGGATGGATGACCTCGCCCACTTCAGCCTCGTCAATGCCAAGTCGGCGGTCGCCTTTTTCTTTGTTCTCAGCGGCCTGGTTTTGCACCTCAGCCTGCGCCGGACACCGCTGACACCCGGCAGCTACGGGCGTTTTTTGGTGCGTCGCTGTTTCCGTATCTACCCGGTCTACTACGTATCGCTGCTTCTCGGGTTCCTCGTGCTGCAGTTGAATCTGAGCGGCATCGCGGTCCTAAACTTTGATGAAACCGCTTTGCAGGTGCTTTCCCACCCGCCCGTGTCTTCCGAGCAATGGGCCCATCACTTGCTGCTTGTCAGTCCGGGGCTGGACATTGACGCCGTGAACCCGCCCATCTGGACACTGGCTGCCGAGATGCGCGTTGCCTTCATCCTCCCCTTTATCTCCTGGCTCTTCGCCCGCCTGTCGTTGCGTTCAGGCTTGGTGTTTCTGGCAGCGGCCTTTGGTCTGGCTCCGTGGATCGGGCAGCACTCCATCGCCTCGTTCAGCATCGTCCCGCTTTTTATGCTGGGTGTCTGGGCAGGCGAACATCGGGCCACATTCCTGAGCATGAAGGCTTCCACTTCCTGGCTGGTGCTGGCAGCAGGCGCCGCCTTGTACCTGCTGGCCCCCTCCATGCGTCACTGGGTGGACGGCCGGGGACTTTCCCATTTTAACATCGCCGCGCTGGGATCGGTGCTGATCATCCTCGCTATTGAGCAGATTGCCCCCCTCAAAAAAGCCTTGCTGGCACTGGTGCCGCCGAAGCTCAGCGACCTGTCATACAGCATCTACACCCTGAATTTCCCCCTCGTCCTCGGGCTGTCCTATCTGTTCTGGAAAGGGATGCTGCCATTTGACTGGTTTGTGCCCGTGAGTTTTGTGGTGCTGATCACCTTGTCGTTGTTCACCTACCGCTGCGTCGAAGCCCCGATGATCAGACTTGGCCGCAGGCTGACACGAAAGACACAAACCTCGCCCTGCGATGTGACGTCTGACGCCACCCGCGCCTGTCCCTGAGACTATCCTTCATTCATTGTCCTGGCCATGTCATTTGAGGAACTCAAAACACTGATCGCAGCCGACCAGTACCGGTTTGAAGGAAAACGCGGGCTGAAGAACTTTGCCAGCCTCTTGCTTCGTGAATCTGGTTTCCGGTTCACAGTGGTCATGCGCACCTGCGCCTTTCTGAGGTCCCAAAAATTCAGCCGTTACGGACTGTACCACCTTTTCCTCTTCTGGCACCGCCGCCAGCAGGTGAAGTACAGCACCTACATCGACTTCTCCACGAAGATCGGCGGGGGGCTCTATGTCGGCCACCCTTGTGCCGTCATCGTCAACGTACACAGCGTCATCGGCCGGGATTGCACACTGAGCCAGAGCGTAACGCTTGGGAACACGAACCGCCGCAGCAAATACCCAGGCTGCCCGACCATTGGCGACAGGGTTTACCTGGGCCCCGGTGCGGTGATTGTGGGCGGGGTCACCATTGGAGATGATTGTGTGGTCGGTCCTAACTCTGTGGTCGCCAAGTCATTCCCTTCCGGCTCGGTCATCAGCGGCCTGCCCGCTCAGTTGCTTTCCAGTCGCGGTTCGGAAGGCTATGTGACGCACCTGACCAGCGCCCCGGAACGAAACGGCCCGCCAGCCGCCGAAAGCTGACAGGCGGATCCCTGAAAATTTCCATGCCAGGGCATACGGTTTGGTTTGTAGAGAAGCCACATACCGCTATTCGTGCCCGACTTCCCGCCTCATGAAAGACGACCATCTCGCCAATCTGCACCGCAGCTTTTACCGTG
>DASWXG010000211.1:0-2246 GCA_036405615.1 Prosthecobacter sp.
CTGCTACCGGCACCAGCTGGAAGGCATCGCCACGTTGCAGCGGATCTTTTCCACCGTTTTTGGTGTGGTCTACACGGTCATCTTTTTCGGGTTCATGGCCCGGCTGATGTACTTCAACGGGGATGGCGGGTCTGCCACAGGGCTGTTTCTGGTTCTATATCTCGTGATGGTGACCAAGTTCAGCGACATGGGTGCCTATGCTTTTGGGGTGGTCTTTGGGAAGCACAAGATGATTCCCCACATCAGCCCGGCCAAGTCTTGGGAAGGTCTGGTGGGTGCATTTGTCACATCCTTCGCCGGTGCGGTCATCATGCTTTTGTGGAAGCAGTCCTCTGGCGAGCTGGCCCCTCTGACCTGGGTGCACGGTCTTCTTCTGGCCCCCATTCTCTGCGCAGCGGGAATCACGGGGGATCTCGCGGAGTCTGTCATCAAACGCTGTACGGCCATCAAAGACTCCGGCCATGCTTTTCCAGGCATCGGTGGCATTCTGGATCTCACAGACAGCCTCCTTTTCACAGCACCGGTATTTTACTTCTATCTGGAAGCCCTCACCGCCTGAAGGTGAAGAACGCCGGGGCTCCATTTCGGGGTTGAGAATTCGCGGTGCCTCGGCCAAACCTGCACGCCCCCGATTTTCGCGTGATGTCCACGACCACCGCCGCCACTCTTGCCATGCCCGTTTCCAGCCCAACCAGACGCCGGGTATTGCTTCTTGGCTCCACAGGTTCCATCGGCACCAGTGCCCTCAAAGTGGCCAAAGACATTCCCGACCGCATGGAAGTCGTGGGTCTGGCAGCCGCCCGCAGTGTGGATGCCCTGGTCCAGCAGGTGCGTGAAACCGGAGTCAAACAGGTGGCACTGACGGACGAGAGGGCCGCCGAGCAAGCCCGGGCTTTGCTGCCAGCGGATGTCACGCTCCACGTGGGTCCTCAGGGACTGGTGGATCTCGTGCGTGCCAGCGACGCCGACATGGTGCTGGTGGCCATCGTAGGCGTGGCCGGGCTGGCCCCTGCTCTCGCCGCGATCGAAGAAGGCAAGCACCTGGCCGTGGCGAGCAAGGAAATCCTGGTCATGGCAGGTGAAGCCGTGATGGAGGCCGCCCGGCGCAAGGGGGTCAACGTCCTGCCGGTGGACAGCGAGCACAACGCCATTTTTCAGTGCCTGGAAGGACACCGCTCATCCGATGTCCGGCGTCTTTTGCTGACAGCCAGCGGCGGGCCTTTCCGCCAGCTCCCTGCTGAGCAGCTTTCCTCAGTCACTGTCGCCCAGGCGCTCAAACACCCGACGTGGAGCATGGGACGCAAAATCACCATCGACTCCGCAACCCTCTTCAACAAGGGACTGGAGATGATCGAAGCCCGCTGGCTTTTCGACGTGCCGATGAGCCAGATTGAAGTCGTCGTCCACCCGCAGAGCATCGTCCACAGCATGGTTGAGTTCGTGGACAACAGCGTCATCGCCCAGCTCAGCCATAGCGACATGTGTTTCCCCATCCAGTATGCTGTGACATGGCCGGAGCGTGTGCCCAACAACCTGCGTCCCCTGGACTTTGCCAAGCTGGCGAGTCTTCATTTCGAAGCTCCCCGCACCCAGGACTTCCCGGCACTGGAACTCGCCCGTCATGCGGGAGATACCGGCGGCACCCTGCCTGCCGTGCTGAATGCCGCCAACGAAGTAGCGGTGGAAGCCTTCCTCGAAGGCCGCAGCACTTTCCCTGCGATCTGGCAAACCGTGGAACGCGTGATGAGCCGCCACAGCGTTGTTCAACATCCCGATCTGGAAACGCTGATCACTGCCGATGCCTGGGCACGTGAAGAAGCGGCGCGGAGCTGAAGCCGGAGTTTCATCCAGAAAAGAAAAAAGCCGCCGGAGTTTTCACCGGCGGCTTTTTCATTTAACCAAACTGGCAGTTCAAAAGACTGCCTCAGCGGATGCCAAGGGCGCGCAAAGTCTGGTTGTTGACGTTTCCAGTCACCGCCAGTCCACGAGAGGACTGATAGCGGGAGATGGCGGCCTTCGAGCCTGGGCCAAGGCGTCCATCCACAGGACCGCGATAGTAACCGCGGCGGCGGAGTTCGCTCTGGACTGCAGCATTCAGGTCAGCCAGACGGGCACCTCTCCAGTAGTCGTAAGGCACACGGTCACGGCTGGCATAGTAGGCCACACCGCTGCCCTGGTAATAGTATGCGGCGTCTGGGGGGCCGTAGTAATAGCCACGGCCGGCATAACCATTGCCCAGGGTGATG
>DASWXG010000212.1:0-3699 GCA_036405615.1 Prosthecobacter sp.
TGCTCCACTGTCACTCCTGGTTTCGGAGTGGCGAAAGTGGTGGTGCAAATGCCCGCATAGACTGGCACGAGATGAGGAACGAAGGAGAGCTTCACCAGGTGGCCGGCAGCCAGGGAAAGCTCCTGCCCGACTTCGCTCAAATGGCGGTGCTGCGGCACGCTGTAGCTGCGCAGGCTGTTCTGCACCTCGCAGAACAGGAGCGGGATGCTTGCGTTACGGCCTGCACCGCTGGCGCCGCTCATGCTTGAAACGGCCAGAGGATCTTCCGTCAGAAGTCCGGCTTTCAACAGGGGGATTAGCGGCAGCAGAATGCTGGTGGGATAGCACCCCGGACAGGCAATGAGACGCGCTTTCTTGATCTCGTCAGCACGCACTTCAGGCAAGGCATACACCGCCTCCGAGAGCAACTCTGGAGCCGGATGCTCATGGGCATAAAATTCCTTGTAGACCTCGGCGCTCCGCAAGCGGAAATCGGCGCTCAGGTCAATGACCCGGATGCCAGCCTCCAGCAACGGTTTGGCATACTCCACCGACACACCGTGAGGCAGCGCCAGGAAGGCAATCTCCGCACCGCTTTCTTTCAGAGCCGCCACATCCGGGTTGGTGAAAGTCAGCGAGTCCGCCACGCCCACTTTACGAAAGCGCGGAAACTCTGCAGAGAGAGCTTTGCCTGCGAGTGTGCGGGAAGTAACCGCGACCAGTTCGGCGTTTGGGTGACGCAGGAGCAACCGCAGCAGTTCGATGCCGGAATAACCGCTCGCTCCAAGGACAGCAACTTTGACTTTCTGGGACATTTAAGTGGGGGCGAAGTATGCCCCCCCCTGCCTCTCCCGCAAGACCAGATTTGATCCAGGGCGGTCTTCCCTTGTTCCACGGGCCAAAAAAATGCAGCGGCCCACCATGCCTCGCCGTCATGCTGAGGCCAAGAAGGGTGCATTGGAGAGCACGGGGCACAGCAGCGAGGGATGTCCTGTCAACAAAAGACGACAAACTGAACCAGCAAAACTCACCTCTCTCAAGACTATGAAACTCGCCTCCAACATCGCCGGTGCCCTCCTGGGCCTGCTGTTCCTGACCTTCGGTCTGAACTTCTTCTTCAACTTCATCCCCATGCCGAATGATCCCTCGCCAGCGGACGCTCCGCACAAGCTGTTCATGGCCGCACTCTTCCCCACCGGCTACCTCGCCTTTGTGAAGGTGCTTGAAATCACCGGCGGCATCCTGGTCGCCATCCCCAAGACCCGCAACTTCGGGCTTCTGGTTCTCGGTCCCATCGTCGTAAACATCCTGGCCTTCCACGTCTTCCTCACCAAAGGCGCAGGGCTGTTTGAGCCGCCTGTGCTGCTGATCACAGCACTGTCCCTTTTCCTCCTGGCCGCAGGCAGTCGCTCCTTTGCCCGGCTGGTGAACAACTGATCTTTCCCACCAACTCCCCCCGGACAGGCCGGCCTTCGTCATGAGGGCCGGCTTTTTTTCGCGCTCCAGATTCGCCTTTCCCCAACCAAGATTCGTCATGGACCCTGCTCCCGGGTTGGGCTATTCCCAGAGCATGCAGATCACCAGCACAAGCAATGAAAGGGTCAAACACGCACGCCGGGTGCGCGAAGGCCGGGAGCCTGGCCTGATCTTCATCGAAGGGGTCCGCCTGGCCGCCGAGGCCCTGGCCTCAGGTCTGGTCATTGAAGGTGCTTTTGCCGATGCCCTGACTTTGACTGAGCCCAAAATGGCGCTGCTCGCCCGGCAAATCACAGCTCTCAATGCCCCCTTCTTCCCCTCGTCCACCGACGTGATCCGCTCTCTGGGAGACACGGTTCAAAGCCAGGGAATCATTTTGCTGGCGCGCAGGCCAAAAGCCGAGGCCGATACTTTTGCCAGTGGTCCCGCACCGCTGATCCTGGGTTTTGACCGTCTGCAGGATCCGGGAAATGTCGGCACGTTGATCCGCACAGCGGAAGCTGCCGGTGTGGAGGGCGTGGTTTCCCTCAAAGGCAGCGCAGACATCTTTTCCCCCAAAGCGCTTCGCAGCGCCATGGGCTCAGCATTCCGGCTGCCGCTCATAGACGCCGCTTCCGCAACAGATCTCCTGGACCTGCAAAACCGCAAGAAACTCCGGATCGTGGCGGCCGCAGGCGATGGCGAGCAGGACTACACAGACTACGACTGGAATTCACCGACACTTCTTTTGTTAGGCAATGAAGGCGGCGGTGTTGCGCCAGAACTGATGGCCCGGTGCGACCAGCGTCTGCGCATTCCCATGCACGGCCCTGTGGAATCGCTCAATGTTGCGGCCGCCGGGGCCGTGATGCTGTTTGAAGCAGCAAGACAGCGCCGGTTGAAAACCGCAGCTCAAAGTTAGCGCAGCGTGCGTGGCACAAAGGCCCACTTCATGCCGGCGGCTTCGGCGGCGACAATGCCGGCCTGACCGTCTTCAAGAACCAGGCAGTCCTTGGGGTCCACCCCCATCTTTTCAGCCGCCAGTAAAAACATGTCCGGGGCCGGCTTTCCACGCTTCACATAAGCGGGAGTGACAATCACCGGGAACAGATGCAGCAGGCCGCTCGCAGCAAGGCATCCCCGCACAATGATTTCCTCGCTTCCCGAGGCGACAGCCATGGGGGCCTTGCCCTCCAAAGAGCGGGCAAAATCTGCCACAGGTTTGATCGCTTCCATTTGCGGAATGATCTTCAAAAACATCTCCACCTTGGACTCTGCCACAGCGTCCGCATCCACACTGCTGCCATACTTGGCATTCAGTTCCATCACCACATCCTGCTCGCGCACCCCAGCCCGGGAGTAGAAAAACTCTTCGGAGAACTCGAAAGGCGCATTGTGAAGTTTCAAGGAAGCCAGCCAGGCCTCGTAATGTTTCGGCATGGAGTCCACAAGGGTGCCGTCACAGTCAAAAATGTAAGCGCGGAAGGGGTGATCGGGAATCTCAAGCATGGGTCATTTTTTCATACAACCGGCTGATCCGGATGTCGAATGATTGGGCCACTGCCCCCTGGCCGCTGACGTTGCAAGTAACAAAGGCAGGACAGTGCCAACAGGAACGTTACGCTTGCCGGCGGTACGCGGGCGCGGGAAACCAGCATCTCAGGCTCAATGGCCTTCCTGGGACCGGCCTTCGAGAAAATCCAGGGCCTTGCTATAGCTCGACTGTGACAGGAAATGATTGAGACGCGCAGGAAGCTGGGATTTTAACCGGCCATGTTCTGCGGTCAGCGCTTCCGAAACCCGCTGCAGTTCTGCCAGATGGGCGGCCGGATCGCGGTCACGAAAAGCATGGTCGGCAATGACCGCCAGGCGTTCACGCAGCAAGGTGTGCAGTTGGGAAAAGTCCGGATTCACAGGACATCCTCATTCACGAGTTCCAAGGCACGCGCAACCGCCGTCTTTGTTCAGCGGTCACTGGCACCACCGTCGATGCACCAGAGATTCTTGTAGCTGCGGATGAACAGTTCCCCGTTGCTGACAGCCATGGAGCCAATGACTTTCTCGCCAATCGAATTGGTGGCCAGAAGTTCAAACTTAGGAGCTGCCCGGAACACAAACCCATCTCCGCCTTGATTGACCGCATAGCAAAGGCCATCCCCCGATAAAACCAGAGAGGACCAGTTTTGCCCGGTGGGCCCGGGACCTTTCAGGCGTTCGCTCCAGACCATTTGCCCTGTTTTGAGATCCCGGCATTCCGCGATGCCT
>DASWXG010000213.1:0-5957 GCA_036405615.1 Prosthecobacter sp.
AGGCGGCTTTTCAGAAGGCCGATCTGGGTGGATTTACCGCAGCCTTCGGACCCCTCAAACGAGAGGAAAAAACCGGAAGTTGAAGGCGGGCTGTCGTCCATGGTTGAGTCGAAAGGAAGGCTGCGGGTGCAGGATGCCTTCTGGCATTCTGCGGCAGGCATTTCCTAGGCGCAGGGCGGGCGGATGTCGAACAAAAGGATTTTGGTTTTGCCAAACTGGCGTATCATGCCCGTCCCCAATGACCTCGACTACCCCGTACCAGTTTGGATCACGTGACAGCAAACAGACTGTCGAAGAAGGCCTCGTTTTTGCTCCCAAGTTTGACGAGCACGGCCTGATTGCCGCCATGGCCGTGGATGCCCATACGGACGAGGCCCTGATGCTGGCCTACATGAACGAGGAGTCTCTCAAGATGACCCTGGAACTCGGCCAGGCCGTGTACTGGAGCCGCAGCCGCAAGGAACTGTGGCACAAGGGCAAGACCAGCGGCGAATTCCAGGAAGTGGTGGAGATCCGCACCGACTGTGACCAGGACGCCCTGGTGCTGCGCGTGATCCAGCACGGTGGTGGCTGCTGCCACACCAAGCGCAAAAACTGCTTTTACCGCAAACTCGTGACCCCGAAACAGGGCGGCGTGGTGCGGCTGGCCCCGGCGGAGTAAGACCTCGGCCCGACATCCCCCTTTAGCAAAAAAAGCGCAGCCGGGAGGCTGCGCTTTTCTTTTGGGAGAGGAAACTGGTTGGTCGGTCAGGGACGCAGCATGAACACGGTCTGCGAACTGAAGGTCCACTTCACAGCAGCCGGGTAGGCGTGCGGTTTGCCATCCACCGTGGCAGTTTGGAACTGGGATTTTTTCAGCGCCCGTGTCAGAGCATCTTGGAACAGTTTGGGGGTATCTCCAATGATGTGAATCTGCTCGGCCTGGGCTTTTTCATTCACGACAAAAGCGACCCAGACTGCGCCTTCGGCACGGGGATCCGGATAGTCTGCTTTCTCCAGTTTGACCACCTCGGCGGCTTTGACGACGGCCCCGGCCTTTTTCTGGCGCATGAGTTCGTGGTAGAGGTCTGGGAACACCGAGCGGATGATCCAGCGCTCGTTTTCCATCTGGATGCCGTCCGGGATGCGTTCGCCCACGGTGGGTTTGTGGTTCATGGAGGCAAGGCTTTTGAAGGTCACCTTCACCTGCATGGGGAACGCGGCGGGCTGACCGTCCACCGTTCCGGGCCGGAACTGCCATTGGCGGAGAGCTTTGTGGATCGCCTGCTGATACAGTTCCGGAGCTTCGCCGATGACTTTGACCTCATCCACTTTCCCCTGCGTGTTGACCTTCATGACCGCCCAGGCGCTACCAGCAGCAGGCAAGGCCGGATACTCAGGTTTGACGGAGTGTGTGAGTTTTGGATACACAACCGCTTTTCCAGCCTTGGCGTGGCGGTGGATTTCCTGGTCCAGGGCAGGGAAGGCCTGGCGTTTGGGAGAGTTTGTTGCGCAACTGGCGAGGCTGGCAAGACACAGGATGGAAAAGCCGAGAGAGCGAAAAGTCATGGTGTGGGGGACGGGCTGGACGACGTGGCTGGCGGGGCCTTTTGGGGGAACAGGTGACGGGCCGGATCGAAATGTTCCTGTGGCTGAGGTTTTTCGCCTGGGCCCTTTAGGGTGAAATAGATGGGGACTTTGAATTTCCGGAGCGCAGGATCTTCCGGTCTGGCTTTGTGGAGCTTCCAGTTTTCCAAGATGAATTGTCGAACGTGTTGCCGGAGGTCCTCGCTGTCCGCCCCACCGCCGCTGACTTCAACAGATTGAGGCCGCCCGTCCCGGTCCACGACCAGCGTAGTAAAAAGTTTTTTCCTTGCAGCGGAGGAGGTGTTTCTGGAACCGCCGATGAGCAGCCGGAGAAGGCCAGGACCGCAAGAAGGCAGAGGGCTCTGAAGAGGTGAAGTGCGGAGGGCATGAAGAACAGAAGGTGCGGTGCGGGAAGCAGTCTGCCGGGGGCGTGTGACGGCATGTTCACGGCAGAGGCGTCTCTCTCCCGAAAATGGGGAGTGTGTCAAAACCGGGCCTGATTTTATTCTGGACCGCTGCTTGACGCTGCGGGCCGTGTTTCTATGGTGACCCGCCCGAGCAACGGGCACATTGTTTTTGCCCCCACAACATCATGGCCATCCTCGTTGATACAGACACCCGCATTCTCGTCCAAGGCATCACGGGGGACTTCGGTTCCCGCCACGCCAAGGCCTCGCTCGACTATGGAACGCAACTGGTGGCCGGGGTGACTCCTGGCAAAGGTGGCCAGACTTTTGACCACGGCAGCCACAAGGTGCCGGTGTATGATACCGTGGCTGAGGCTGCCAAGCAGTCTGGCGCGACTGTCAGCGTCATCTTCGTTCCGCCTCCCTTCGCTGCCGATGCCATCCTGGAAGCTGTGGATGCCGGTGTGGAACTGGTAGTGGCCATCACCGAAGGCATTCCCGTCAACGACATGATCAAGGTGAAAGCCGCCATGAAGGGGAGCAAGACCCGCCTGATCGGCCCGAACTGCCCGGGGCTGGTGACTCCCGGTCTGGGCGAAAAATCCCATGGTGGCTGCCGCATCGGCATTGCCCCGGGTTACATTCACAAGCGCGGTAACGTGGGCGTGGTGAGCCGCTCCGGCACGCTGACCTATGAGGCTGTGTGGCAGCTGACCACCCGTGGCTATGGCCAGAGCACCTGCGTGGGCATCGGCGGTGACCCGGTGAACGGCACCAACCACCTGGACATCCTGAAGATGTTCAACGAAGACCCGGAGACCGAGGCCATCATCATGATCGGCGAAATCGGCGGCAATGCCGAAGTGGAAGCCGGACGCTGGGCCAAGGACAACTGCAAGAAGCCGATCGCCGCTTTCATCGCCGGCGCTACCGCACCTCCCGGACGCCGCATGGGCCACGCGGGTGCCATCATCGGCGGTGCCGAAGACACGGCTGAGGCCAAGAAGCGCATCCTGAGCGAGTGCGGCATTTCCGTGGCGGACTCCCCGGCGGACATGGCTGCCGCCCTCCTGAAAGTGTGGGGCAAGTAATTCCGAGCTGTCTTCAATCCCTTTGCGAGGCGCACCTGTGAAAGCAGGTGCGCCTTTCTTTTGGGGCTGCTCTCTATCTCCAGAGAGAAGCCCGATCTGGCTCAGGCCGTGAGGACCTGGCGTACCGTTTTGAGCAAGGCCCCTGCTGTGTAGGGTTTGGGGATGAAGTGGCGCACGCCTGCCGTGGCAGCTTTGGCCGCCATGTTGTTGGCATTCAGTCCGCTGGCCGCGATGATTTTGGCCTCCGGGTTCATGCGGGTGATGATGCGGATGATCGAGGCCCCGTCCATGACGGGCATCATCATGTCAGTCAGCACCAGGGAGATCTCGGCACGGTGTGTGGCGTAGAGGCCGATGGCCTCGGCTCCATCGCGCGCGGTCAGCACTTTGTAGCCAAAGGCCTCCAGCGTCTGCTGGGTGATGTCGCGGACCGCGTCTTCATCATCAATGACTAAAATGGACTCACCTTCCCCGGGGATCAGTTCTTCAGCCGGTGCCTCATCCTCCCCCGCCTCGGCATCGGCAACAGCGGGCAGGCAGACATCAAACCGCGTGCCGCGCCCGGGCTGGCTGTGAACCTGGATGAAGCCGCCATGGCCGCGAATGATGGCCAGGGTGGTGGAAAGGCCGAGTCCTGTACCTTTCCCGAGTTCCTTTGTGGTGAAGAAGGGCTCAAAGATCCGCTCCAGGATCTCCGGTGTCATGCCATTGCCGGTGTCCTCCACCTGCACCATCACGTAGGGGCCGGGCTGGGCCTCTCCATGCATGGCCACATACTGGTGGTCCAGGGTGCAGTTGCGGGCGGAAAGAATGAGAGTGCCGCCGTTGGGCATCGCATCGCGGGCGTTGACACAGAGATTCAGCAGAACCTGGTGGATCTGGGTGGGGTCTCCCTGCACGGGCCACAGGTCACTGGGGATGTTGCTTCTGACCTGGATGTTTTTCAGGAAAGTCTCGTTGGCGATCTTTTCCACCTGCTTGATCTGGTGGGATATCTGCAACTCCACCTCCTGGCCTTCAATGCCGCGGGCAAAGGAGAGCACCTGTTTCACCATGTCCGCACCCCGGCGGGCGCTGGCCTCGATGGTTTTCAGGATGTTGAGTTTGTGCTGCTGGGTCTCCTGCAGTTGCAGGATCTCGATGGACATCAAGATCGGCGCGAGGACGTTGTTGAGATCGTGGGAGATGCCGCCGGCCAGGGTGCCCAGGCTTTCCATCCGCTGAACGCGGAGAATCTGCTGCTCCATCTGCTTGCGCTCGGTCTGGTCGCTCATGCTGCCGATCATGCGGACGGCGTTTCCTTCATCGTCCCGGATGATGTAACCCCGGTCGAGCACATGGGCATAACGGCCGTCCTTGCGCTCGAACCGGTATTCGCGGGACCAGCTCCAGTCGCCGGAATCAATGGCGCGGCGGATGCTGGCGATGGTGCCTTCACGGTCTTCCGGGTGGAGGTGGCGGTGCCAGAACTCGATGCCGTTGCCGGTGTCGCGGGGTGTGTAGCCGAACAGGGTCTCAAAGACTTCGTTCCACCAAATGGTCTCCGTGGTGAAACTCCAGTCCCAGATGGCGTCATTGGTGGCCTTGGCCAGCAGGCGGAAGCGTTCCTCGCTCTGCCGGATTTTTTCCTCGGCCAGCTTGCCTTCCGTGATGTCGCGGCCGGTGCCGACAATGCGTTCGACCTGTCCGGCGGAGTTCAGCACCGGCACGCCGTGCTCATGAACCCAGCGGATTTCACCGTCTGGGCGGATGATGCGGAACTCGCGATTGGTCTCGTGGCCGGCCAACTGCAGGTGCAGGGCCTCTTCGGCCAGCGGAAAGTCCTCCGGATGGATGGCGTTCAGGTAAGAGAAGGGGTCTGCATAGACCGTCTCGCGAGGAATGCCGGAGATGCGCTCATAAGCCTGGTTGGCATAAACGAGGCGGTGGTTGAGGGCGTCGTAGTTGTAAAACACCTCGCCGATTTTGTCCGCCATCTCTTGGAAGCGCTCTTCGCTGGCCCGGTGGGAGGCCTCTGCCTGGCGTTGCTCAGTGATGTCGTGCGCGATGCCTACCCACTTGACGGGTGGGCCGTCTGGAGATGCGAAGATGAGCTGGGCCCTTTCGTGAACCAGCCGGACGGTGCCGTCCGGCCGGATGAGGCGGTGTTCGATGCTGTATTCGCTGCGGTTTTCAAGGGCGGCGGAGGCCGCCTGGAGGATGGTCTGGCGGTCCTCTTCCGGCACCATGGCCAGGAACCGGCCCAAGGTCATGGGCGGTCCACCGGCGGGAAGACCGGCGATGCGGTACATCTCATCCGACCAATGGAGGGGGCTGTCCGTCTCACTTGCGTTTTCTGATGCCGTGCGGACATCCAGCTCGCGCTCCCAGCTGCCGAAGTGGGCGATCCGCTGCGCCGTGGCCATGTTTTCCTGGCTGATGCGGAGGGTTTCGGCGGCCTGTTTCTGCTCAGTGATGTCCATGTGGGTGCCCACCACCCGCAGAGGTTTGCCTTGCTCGTCACGGAAAAAGACTTGGCCGCGGTCCAGGATCCACCGGTAACTTCCGTCTTTGGCCCGCATGCGGTGTTCCGAGCGGTAGAACGGCGTGCGGCCCTCCAGATGGCTGTTCAGCAAAGCGAGAGCGGGCTGCAGGTCATCGGGGTGGACGCGGTCGCTCCACTCTTCCTGGCGGTGGGAGATCTCATCGGGCGCGTACCCGAGCATGGTGCACCAGAGATCGGAAAAGAAGACCTCACCGGAAGGGATGTGCCAGTCCCAGACACCGAGGTTGCTGCTGGCGAGAGCCAAATGCCAGCGCTGTTCGGCATCTTGCAGCTTCTGGGCTATCCGCTGGCGTTCCCGCTCCTCCCGCTGCCCCACCAGCCGCGTCATGACGTGGCCGGCCAGAACTT
>DASWXG010000214.1:0-1760 GCA_036405615.1 Prosthecobacter sp.
GACGTTTATCTTTTCGACGGCTGCCGCGCCACACCGGAGATGTCCTTCGCGGTGCGCCATCTTCGTGCCGATGCAGGCGTGATGATCACGGCCTCCCACAACCCGGCTCACGACAACGGCTTCAAGGTCAACTACAGCGACGGCGCAGGGATCGTGGAGCCGCATGCCACGGGCATTATCAAAGAGGTGAATGCCATTGCTGACGAAGCCTACCAGCCGCTGCCGGAAGATCAGCAGGGCAAGCTGACGCTGCTGGGCAAGGAACTGGACGAAGTTTATCTGGAGCGTGTGGAGACCATGATGCTTCAGCCGGAGCTGCTGCAGAATGAGAAGGCGAAGAAGCTGAAGATTGTCTACACCGCCCTCCATGGTGCCGGCGGCGTGCTGGTGCCGGTCCTCCTGAAAAGGCTGGGTTTCAATTTCCTGACGGTGCCCGAGCAGGACGTCCAGGACGGCCGTTTTCCGACCGTCAAATCTCCGAACCCGGAAAATGCCCCGGCTCTCAAAATGGCGGTGGATCTCGCCAATAAAGAAGGCGCGGACATCGTCATTGGCACCGACCCTGACTGCGACCGCATGGGCGTGGGCGTGCGCAATGCCAAGGGTGAAATGGTGCTGCTGACCGGCAACCAGACAGGTTCTCTGATGGGCTGGTACCGCCTGAAGACCATGACGGATCTGGGTATCCTGAACGAGACGACCCGCAAGAACGCAGTCTTCCTCAAGACTTACGTGACCAGCCCGCTTCAGGACACCATTGCTGCCAAGTATGGTGTGCAGTGCATCAACACCCTGACCGGTTTCAAATGGATCAGCGCCAAGCTGGCCAAGTATGAGGCCGCTCTTCCGGCGGAGATCCTGGCCAAGTATCGCGACCTGCCTGCGGCGGAGTCCCGTGCTGCGCGTCTGCAATACAGCAAGTTCCTCGTCTTTGGCGGTGAGGAAAGCTACGGTTACATGGGTGATGACTTCAGCCGTGACAAGGACGGCAACGGTGCCGTGGTCATGTTCGCAGAACTGGCTGCCTACGCTGCCTCCCGTGGCCTGACCGTGGTGGAACTTCTGGATGAAGTTTATTCCGAAGCCGGTTACTTCCTGGAAGTCAACCAGAGCAAGGTTTTTGAAGGTGCCAGCGGCGCGGCCCAGATTGCCAAACTCGCCGACAGCTACGGCTCCAACCCGCCCACCGAAGTGGACGGCAGTGCCGTGGTGAACGTCCGTGATTTCCGCAAGGATGAGATTCGCGACGAGGAAGGCGAGGTGGTCGCCAAGGAGAAGATGCTCTTCGTGGATCTGGCCGATGGCCGCAGTTTCGCCGTCCGTCCTTCCGGCACGGAGCCCAAGATCAAATACTATATGTTTGGCCGCCAGGTGCCTACCGAGGGCCAGAAGCTGTCTGCGGAGGAGCTTTCCGCCGCGAAGACCCGCGTGGTGGCTTCCCTCGACAGCCTGTGGAAATGGCTGGAACAGGACATCGACGGCCGTCTGGCCTGAGTTGAGCCATCTGGTCCGGCCGGGGCAGGACAAACCCTGTTTCTTTGCGCAGTCTGAGTTGCGACCCGACTCAGACAGCCGATAGTCGCGCGCCCCGGGATTTGGAACCCCGGGGCCCTCTCTGCATGAGCACCGCCCAAATGTCCCGACCTCCCCTGTCCAGGCGGCCTGAGAATCCGCCGCCGCAGCCTTTGAGCTGGCTGAATCCCCGGCACTGGTGGCAGCTTTGGAAAGGCGAGGACAGCTCTGTCCTGGCTACCTCCACC
>DASWXG010000215.1:0-16162 GCA_036405615.1 Prosthecobacter sp.
CATTGAGGTGCGCTGCCAGCGGGAACGGTCCCAGGTGATGAACCGCCACTGGGCGCGGGTGGAACTCTGCGAGCGGATGGAGACCGTTTTGAACGAGGCACGAATGGCGCTGCAAAATGAGCGGGAAAAGACCCGCCGGCAAAACCGCCCCCGTCCGCGCGGGCTGAAACAGCGCATTTTGAACACGAAAAAGAACCGCTCCGGCGTGAAAAAGAATCGCGGACGGGTGAAAGGCGACGACTGATTTGTCCCCTCCCGACCGGGAGGCAGGGGCCAGTTTCCTGCCCGCAATGCCGGAAATGTCTTTGGCCTGGCATCATATCCGGTATTTTTACCAGTGCTGAGGCGTTCTGACTCTGCTGCCCGTATTGCATTCCCCTTCCCCGCCCGATGATTTTTTCCCTGACCTCCCGCATGCTGCGCACGGTGGACCCTGTCTGCCTCAGCAAAATCGCCTGGAACTTTGGTTTCAAAGGCGCGCGCTCGGTCATGCTCTTCAAAAAGCGCATGGAACAGGGCACCTGGTTCCCTCCGTTTCTGTACATCTCCATCCTGAATTCCTGCAACCTGCGCTGCCAGGGCTGCTGGGTGGATGTGGACAAGCCCCGCGAGGCGATCAACCTGGATGAGCTGAACAAGATCGTGAATGACGCGAAGGCGCATGGGAACGCCTTTTTCGGTCTTCTGGGCGGAGAGCCCTTCATGCACCCGGAGCTGCTGGACCTGCTGGCCATGCACCCGGACTGCTATTTCCAGGTCTTTACCAACGGCCAGCTCATCACCGCCAAGACGGCCGAGGCTCTGCGGAAAATCGGCAATGCCACCCCGCTGGTGAGCGTGGAAGGCAACAGCAGTGTCAGCGATGAACGCCGTGGCAACAAGGATGTGCTGAACCGCACCCTGCGCGGCCTGCGCAACTGCCTGGACGCGAAACTGCTGACCGGCGTGGCCACCAGCCTCTGCCAGACCAACATCAATGATCTGCTGACCCGCGAGTGGCTGCAAAAGCTCATCGATATGGGCGTGCACTACACCTGGTACCACACCTACCGGCCCGTGGGGCCGAAGATCAATGAGCAGCTGGCACTGACGCCGGAGCAGATCACCCAGGTGCGCCGCTTTGTCACCTCCATGCGGGCGGAGATGCCCATCGCCATTGTGGACGCATACTACGACCACCAGGGCAAAGCTCTCTGCCCCATGGCCACGGGCATCAGCCACCACATCGGGCCCACCGGCGGCCTGGAGCCCTGCCCCATCATCCAGTTTGCCAAAGAAAATATCCGCACGGACCGGGATATCTTCGATGTCTTCACTCAATCGGCATTCCTCAAAGACTTCCGCGAAACCGCAGCCCAGCACACGCGCGGCTGCATCGTGCTGGAGCGGCCGGATCTCGTGAAGGACCTCGCCTTGAAACACGGTGCCAAGGACACCACCATCCGCCAGACCGCGCTGGCCGAAGTGCAAGCCATGAGCCCCCGCACCAGCCAGTGGCGTGAGGAGGAGGAGATCCCGGAAAAGCACTGGATGTACAAGATCGCCAAGCGCTTCTTCTACCACGACTTCGGCGTGTACCAGCAACTGGATCCCAAGGCGCATTCGCCCAAGGCGTAAAGTCAAACGTGGCGCAAGCCCGCCCGGCAGCACGACGCGCTTTTTGTTACTCCCCGGTTATGCAGCCACGCCCCGGGACGGCGGGCTTGGGGCATTGCCCGGGAGAGCGGGTTGTCCTCAGCATCCGCCCAGCCGGCGTTTCCCTGGCAATCTGTATGGTGCTGGAAATCTGAAAGCTTGATCGCAGCACGGCCGATGGATTAAACAGGCACGAATTTCTAACAAAAAACCATGCCTGCCGACCTTTCCTACCACATCACCCGCGAAGGTGAGTCTCTGGGTGAGATGAGCCTTGAAGAAATCCAGGCTGCGCTGGATGCCGGCAGCCTGCGACCCGATGACTTCGGCTGGCGGGAAGACATGGAAGAGTGGCTGCCGCTGAGTGAGATCGTGAGCCGGACAAGTGTTTCTACCGGCACTACGCCGCCCAAAAATCAGCTGCAGATCAAAGGCCCCCGGCCGATGCAGCTTTCCCGGGTCCAGGAAGGGTCCTCCAAAGGCCGGTCCAATCTCGGCCCCGGTCTTCTGAGCCTGGACACCCCCTCCGCCTTCGAATCTCCAAAACCAGCCAAGACCACACCGCTCCTCTCAGGAGCCAGCCTTTCGCCAAGACCTCCCGCAGAACCGGGCTTCTCCCCGCATCCCCCTCAAAGGACCCGGATCGGAGGAAAGCCATCCGAGTCGGCCAGCCCAAAACCGCAATCGCTGGCGGAGGATGAAGCTCCGAAAGAGCCCGAAGCCATGCCCTGGGCCCCCCAACCCATGCGCAAGCCGCCGAAGCCCGCCCGCTCCAAAGGCCCCAGCGGCATTCTGCGCCTGCTTCTGCTCACAGCCATTCTAGGCGGCATTCTCTACTGGGTGTACTATAAATACTACGGCTTCCGCATCTCCATCGAGCCGCCCCCTGCGGCTGCGGAATCCAAGGCCCGGAAATGACAACTGGCACGCCGGCCGTCTCAAGAAACCTGGGCTACGCCCGGCTGATATCCATGACCCGGACCTCGTAGAAATTATCCAGCGCATCGGGCACCGGGCGGTAGGTCAACCCTCCACGGCCAATGGTGAAAGTCCGGGTGCTGACCATCTCATAAGGCTCTCCCAAATTGGTTTTCCAATGGGCCAACGTGACTTTGAAGGGCATGCGATAATAGCTGATGTCATAAGAGTCCGGGCGAAAGTTGTCCACCGCGCGCATTTCAAACTTGATGGTGCTGCGGCGGGTGTGATAGGCACCCGTTTCTTTGTTAGGGGACAGTTCAAAGAACTGGGTATACTCCTGCTCATACATATGCATCACCAGGTCTGGCCGCGCCCAGGTAGGCCTGTAGGCATACGGCCGGTTCTTTGGGTAGCTGCCGTTCCTGGACCACGGCTTGCCCTCATGGTCAACACCATGCCAGTCATACGAAATGCTAGCGTAGAGAACCGCCATCCACGGCTTCTCGGCAGGCGCTGGCTGGCTGCGCTGCTCTGGCAGGAGGGCAATGCTGGTGCTTTGTACAATGGCACCCCTGCCTGCCACGGGCTGTTTCTCCGCCAGTTGCTGGCGGATGGCCGCTTGGGCGGTGCTGCGAAGCTGCTGAAGATGCTGCCAGGTCATATGGTTTTATACAACATTCGGTTATGCTGAGGGCGGTTGGGTTCAGTCCGCGTTAGGTGATCCTTTCAGCGGCGTCCCTTTCCGGCCCACCACCGTCGTCAGGCCTGAGACCACCAGAGTTTGCCCGTTCCCCGGCGTGTAGTTCAGTGAGGCTGCCGCCTCTGAAATCATCTGGCTAAGCTCGTGCCACCACGCTTCGGCCTGCTGGGCGGGAGGCAGGCGTTCCCATTCTTGCTGCGTGATCATGATCGTGAGCAGATGAGCGGCTGTCCGCCACCGATGACACTTGCCCCGGAGGCTGGCACAAAGCTGTAAAAATCAAAGGCCAGGCGCACCAGTTCCTGCGTCCGGGCCTGGATGGCCGCGAACTGGAGATCTTCACCATAGTGACCGTTCATGACGGCGATCCGCCCCTGGGCCGAGGCATCAGTTTCATTGTCGGATTGAGATGTGGAGGGCATCATGGAATCACAGGCGGGACAGCGGTTTTGAAGTTGATGTCCGCCAAAATGCGGCGGGTGTAGAGCGAGTTCCTGACAAAACCGGTACACATACTGGGTCTGCGGAGTCAGCCCGCCGAGGTCATAAACCACAGTCAAGGGGTTGGATCCTGCCAGGGGGAACCCCTCTTCCGGCACCCGGTGCACGGTATTGGAGTCCTTCACCTGCCATTCAAACCAGGCCTGGGTGCGGCTGTCGGGCGCGGCGTCCACATTCAGCACATCGTTCGGTGTCACCTTCGCCTGCAGGCGCACGGAGTTGTGCGTAATGGCACTGTGCTTCACCGATTTGAGGTCAATGACAGGCTCACTGACACCAAAGGCGGTGAAAGAAACCGTGAAAGACTTTTTGTTACCCGGAACATTGCTGCCAATGACCAGGCTGCCGCTGCTGTTCCCGGCCGTGGGGCGGTAGCGGAGGGTGATCTTTTGCGAGCTGCCGGCGGCGATGAGCGTGGACTCAGAGTTCTGCAATGTCACCATGCCCCTGGTGGTGAAAGTAAGTCCGGAGATCTGGCCGGCCTCCGGCTGCCCCGGCACGGGTGTGCCCGTGTTGCTCAGCATCAAAACCACCTCGCCTTCCCGTCCGGCTTCGATGTTGTTCAGCACCAGGGTGCCGTTGTTTGCCACACTTCCTCCGTTAGGCCCGAGAATCTCAAGATCCGGCACCCCGGTGTTTGAAAACGTGGAAACCTTTTCCAGAAGTCCTGAGCTGCCGTTGCCACGGCCGGAAGGAATCCGTGCGCGAGCCATGATCCGTCCTTGCGCAGGCAGCTGCAGGCCAGTCAGTTCCCAGCCGCCCGGGATGCGCCGACTGTGCGTGTTTTCTCCCGTTTTCAGCAGCTTCCAGGCTCCTCCCGGTTCTTGAAGGAAGAAGGCCACCGCAGACACTTCCGGCAGCTTGCCTCCACGCAGCCACTGGATGCGGCTGTAGTCCGGCACGCTCAGTGAATCTCCGGCATCTTCCCGGTCGTTTTCCAGACGCACCAGCTGGTAGTTTTTGTTGCCGATGCTGAAGTAGCCGCCCGCCAGCACGTTGCCATCCGCCTGGATGGCCAGCGAATAAACACCGCCGATGCCCAAGGCGTGGCCGTTCACCCCGCGCACAGGCCCCATGATGGCAGTATTGAAAGTTTCGTCCACGGTGCCATCCGCCGCATATCGGATGAGAGACGATGTTCCGGCAAAGAACATCCGGCCGTCGGCCTGGCCCACGAGAGAATAAAGCCGGCCCGTTACCGGAGTGACACTGCCCTCCACGGCCCCCGTATCAAGTTTCCGACGGTGGACGCCGGAGTTCAGTTCATACACCACCAGACGTGTTACAAGTTCCATCGTCGTTTCAGCCTCCCCGGTCTCCATGGTCACAGCCTGCACGGCCATTGCCTGGACTTGGGAGTTGGCAGGCAGCCCCGCACTGAACCCGGAGTCAAAACCGCCGCGCGATGTCAGCCGCGCCAGTGCATTGCACGAAGCAGAGCCAATCGTGCTGAAAGCCCCGCCCACCAGGATGCTGCCATCCTCTTGCACCACCAGGGTATGGACCACCTTGTTCGGGTTGGGGGCAAAAGTCGTATCCAGCTCCCCGCCTTTGTAAAAGCGCACCAGGTTCGAATACGTCTTTCCTCCGGTTTTGAAAGTGAACTCCCCACCCACCAGGATGCGGCCATCTGGCTGGGGTGCCAGAGCACGCACCGAGACAATATTGGCCCCGCTGTAGCCCAGCCTGAACGATGTGGCGGGTTGCAGGCTTCCATCAGCATTCAGGTAGGCAAGGCCTCGGGTGCCTGTGCCGTTGAACTTCTGAAATGTCCCGCCCACCAGCAGCCTGCCTTCTTCCAGGCAGGCCACACAGTTGACCACAGGCTCACCGCTCCCTGTCACCGCGCTGCCATTGTGCAGCAGAAGACTGCCATCCTTGTCCAGCTGAACGAGCCGGTTGCGCACATTGCTGCGGAAGGACTCAAAACCTCCCCCTGCCGTCAGCACCATGGCGGGTTCCTGGGCTTCTACATCTCGCACTGCCAGGGCATTGACAAAAGCTGGTACGGCGCTGTCCACGAGGGCCTTCGTGGTATAGCCCGCCGAAGGCTGCCACTGCTCATCCCGCGCTCCAGGTCCCGGATAGGCCTCACCGCTGACATGCACCTTGAAGGTGGCCTCATCCGAGTCATTGCTGAGGATGGTGACATCAGCCAGCATGGGGCCATCCACCGTAGGTTTGAACCGCAGCCTGAAGGAAGTTGTTTCGCCTGGTTGCAGGGTTCCCGTCGAAGGCTGGCTTATGAGCTGAAACTGGGAGGCCTGCGGACCACCAAGCATG
This sequence comes from Prosthecobacter sp., assembly GCA_036405615.1. Taxonomy (GTDB): domain Bacteria; phylum Verrucomicrobiota; class Verrucomicrobiia; order Verrucomicrobiales; family Verrucomicrobiaceae; genus Prosthecobacter. Next base: position 6,041 of record DASWXG010000215.1, read on the forward strand.
GCATACTTGACGCCAGAAGAGCCGTCCTGGTCGGTCAGCACCAGTGGCAGCAGGCCGCTGTTCACAATGGTGAATTCGATGTCGCGGGTGGACCCGGCCTGGGTGTCTGCAAATGTCAGCGGGTTCGCGGCATTCCCATGTTGCACTTCCACCGGTTGCTGCTGGTTGGAATCCGGTTCTTTCTCCGCAAGAACCGAGATTTCAGGTTTGAAGTCAAAGACAGCCACTGTCTCCAGCACCCCCATGTTCCGCCCTTGGCCAGGGTAGGCACGAGCGCGCAGTTCCCCCTTGCCGCTCATGGCTGGAGAGATGCTCGTGATGCGCCAGCCCGTGCGGTCCGGCTGGCGTTCCACCGTGCCGCTCACCGGGGTCCACGGCCCCCAGGTACTTCCTGTGAGCAAACGCTGCTCAAATGTCACCCGGTCCGTTTCCTCCAGCGCCCCACCGCGAACCCAGTTAACCGTGGTGGAATTCTGAACTGAGAGTCCGCTAACGGCTGCCGTGTTATGCAGACGGGCAAGCCGGTCGCGCGCGACCTCGCCCACGGCAGTGAAGTCCCCTCCAATGAGCACCTTGCCATCCGCCTGCAGCACGCCTGCGTGGGGTGTCCCAGAAAGGCTCCCCGGCAGAGTGCCTCCGCTGAGGTCGGGTTCAAAGGCAGCCTCCAGGGCAGTGCTCGCCTGCAGCCTTGCCAACCCTGGCCTCACGACACCCGCCAGTGTGGCAAAATCCCCGCCAACAATAACCTTTCCATCCGCCTGCCTCAGCAGCAGACGCACCGGCGCATTGGCATCCAGCACCGTTCCGTCCAGAGTTCCATCCGGTTTAAAAAGGGCCAGATTGTTGCGGGGACTGCCCGCAGCCTGGGTGAAGCTCCCTCCCGCCAGGATGCGGCCATCGGCCAGCATGGCCAGCGAGAGGCCCGGTCCGTTCAGGCCGCTGCCGGGCACAAAGGTTGTGTCAGGGGTTCCGTCCGCATTGAGACGCGCGATTCTTTGTGTCAGACTCATAGTTAGGCAAGGTAGTTCAACCGCCCTTCACGGGCGTATTCGGCAAGGATGTCTTTTTCCACAGCCCCGTCGTGTTCGCGGGGTACGGCATAGTTTCGGTTGATCCAGTAATGGTGAAGGCCGCTCTGTTTGCGGGAGAAGTGATCAAAGCCTGCCAGTGTCACACTCGCCGCAGTGCCGGAATCCAGCAGCCAGCAGGCAGTCAGAAAACCGCAGCTAGGCAGCAAGGGTTCTTTGTCCGGCTTCAGGCTCCGCCTCTGGATCTCAGCCCTCTTCGTGTCATAGAAGTCCCGGGGGATGCGCCACAGATGCTCCGGCCGCCAGGCGGGTGCTCCATGGACACACAGTCCCCGGGACGGACGCTGGCTCTCGTCCAGCGGGGCCATGCCCTTTCCACAATAGGCCCAGAGCGTGGTCCTTTGTCCGGTGTGTTCAGCATAACCATCAATCTTGTAACGGTTGAAACGCACCACTTCGTCATAGGCGTCAATTTCCTCCCCGCGCTTTTCTCTTAGAACAGAAGGCCCGTTACCCACGAGCACCCAGGATGCTCCCTTCTTGGCGGCAGGATTTCCCTCCAGCAGTCTCAGCGGCGCTTTCTTTTGCACCTCCGCTGGCAGAAAGCCGCTGAGTCGTTCCGGCGCTCCCACGCTCCGCGGAGTATAAACAAGCCTCACGTCCGGCACCCCCAGGGCTGCTGCAGGCAGAGCGCAGTGAAGGCGTGTGGTGCGTACAAACGCTGCCCTGCCGAAAAGTGACAGCTGCTCCGACGCGTGCTCCAGCCTTTGCTGAGGGGTCAGCCCGGCAAGGTACTCCCGCCAGTGGGTGACATGCTGCCAGCCTCGGCCCGGCGGTTCAATGTCCACCGCAAGCCGCCGCCCGTCACGCCGGACATCTCCTGCATCCTCCGGAGTCAGCGTCTGCGTGACACAACCGGAGAACTGCGCCTCAATCCCCCGGTCCAGCAGCGCTTTGAGGGTGTGCGTATCTCTCGCGCCAGCGGGAAAGCCCTGGGTTCGCACCCATTCCTTCAGCTGGTCCCATGCCCCTTCCAGAGCGTCCATTTGGGCAATCAGCTCAGGTGCCAGATGAGTTCCGATGACAACCACCCGGGCCTTCTTGGGAAGTACTCCAAAGCGCCACCATCCGCACAGAGCCACACACGTGCTTTCGTCTCCCCAGTCGTCAATCCGGTCCCGGGCTACCAGACGTTCGGCTTTAAAGAACCGCCTGGCAGCTTCGGTCTGGATGTCGTCACCCAGATTGGTGGATTTGGCCACCGCCACCGCATTGACACCTGCCCTGCGTGCTTTTTCCCACAAGGCCTTTTGTTCTTCATTCAGCAGCAAGTTCATGTCACGGAATGGGCGAATAACTGGAAGGAGGTGGATAACTCGACGACGGCGGCGGTGGATAGCTTGTCGGAGGAGGATAACTGGATGATGGCGGCGGGTAGCTCGTCGGAGGAGGATAGCTTGAGGAAGGTGGGGGGTAGCTCGAGGACGGCGGGTAACTGGATGATGGCGGAAAACTTGAAGAAGGAGGCTGGCTCGAAGACGGAGGCGTGCTCATGGAAGGCGAAGGGGATGTGTTCACGCTCGAAGGAGGTATCGACAGCGTGTATGAAGGCGTCGGGAACGAAGGTGACGGAGTGGGCGTGAGACTTGGTGCAGGCACTGTGAAGTCGCCCACCATCAGCACCTTGCCGCTGGCATCCACGGCCAGGGCGTTCACAGCCCCGTTCATCACCAGGCTCATCGCAAACCCGATGCTGCTGCCGTACTCGTTGAGAAGTCCCACCTTGGCTCGCTCAGCGCCGCCGATGACATTGAAGGTGCCTCCCGCCAGGATCTTTCCGTCTGCCAGCAGCGCCAGAGCCCGGACTTCCGAATCCGGACCAGGGTTGAAATAGTCGTCATGCAAACCATTGGCCTCCACCCGTGCCAGGTAAGGACATTCGTTCCCTCCGACATGAGTGAACTGGCCTCCCAAAACAATCCTCCCATCCTTCTGAACTGCCAGAGCCAACACCGGGCCGTTCACACCCGTGTAAAAGCTGGCGTCCAGATTGCCATCCGCGAGCACCCGCGCCAGATACGGGCGGCTCACGCCTCGAACATGGGTGAAATCTCCGCCGATGATCACACACCCGTCCGGCTGCAACGCCATCGCACGGATGCAGCCATCCACTTCCACATCGTAAGTCAGATCCACAGCACCTGCTGCGGTTGGAGATTCATAGATCCCCTTCAGCTTCACTACGTAAGGGTTCTCATTGCCATCGTTGCTGGCGATGTGCAGTTCGTCTTCCCGTTGCTTGCCCGCATGCTCATTGCCATCCGGAGTGAAAACAACCGTCACCAGCACTTCCGTTTCGGGCTCCAGCAATGTCAGCTCAGGCATCTCCTTGAGGCTGAAACCTTGCGTACCCTTCACCACAGTCATTGCCACGTCACGCAAGGGGGCGGTGCCTGTGTTCTTCACCTTGAAAACCTTCTCTTTTTCTTCTGTCGAAACAGTCCCGAAATCTACCGGCTGACCGCTCGGGATCATGGCCCCTTCATGATGATAAACATCCAGTTCCGATGTGGCCCCAGATCCTGTGAGCTGGATGGCAAAAGGCACCGCATCCTCGCCTTTCCCGGCATCCGCATTGGAGGTGATCTGCATCTTCACCCGCTTCATGCCGCCAGACGTCGGCGTGAACCTGACCTCAAACACAGATTCCGCCCGCGGAGCCAGGCTGACAGCAGGGGGCTGGACACTCCATGAAGCCAAAATCGCTTCCACCTCCGCTTCCGTCACTCCATCGCCATCCATCGGCAACAGCTCGACTTCGATATCATCCACAGGGCGCAGACCGATGCTGCGCAGAGCAAAAGAAACCACCACCGTCTCCGGCTGTTCGTCGCGCACCTCCGCCTGCCCGACATGGATGATCTTCGCTGGCTGCACTGGATTGCCCCCATAAAACAGTCCCAGTTCAGGCATCGGCTTTGTGGAGCAGATGCAAACATTGCTTTCGGTGGTGGACGTCAGCGTACCGCCGCCCGCAAGCGGCTGCTCATGAGTCCGCTTGATGCGCGCGTAGTAGATGCGCCCGCGCTCCAGCCCGGTGACTTCATGCCTGCGATTCCCCGTATCCTCCTCCGTTACATCCTTGGTCCTGTAGCCCTGGGCAAACCCTCCTTGAAAGGCGGGATCAGATGTCACTTCCAGCACCGTCTTGGTCACTGGAGGGCCAGACCGGCGCGGACTCCACTGCAGGGTAAAGTTGTCACTGCCTTCCGAGATCAGATCCAGCTCGATGCGCCCGTCCGTCAGCGGAGGTTCCACATGATACTCTCTCGTCAACCAGCCCCCCTGATCAGGCGTCAGGGTCACTCTCGCCAGGATGCTTGAGGGCCAGCGCACAGGGTTCGTCGGTTCATATTTCTGGAAGAACTGGCCGTCCCAGATGCGCAATCCGCTGTGCAGACATTCTGGCAGGAAAATCTGCAATGAGCTGCCGCGAAACTCAATTTCCCTGGGTTGCATTGGAGTCTCTCTGGGCAGCAAGGGACTCTCATTGCGACGGTCCTCCGCCCCCGGATCCTCCGGTATCTGGTCATTCCAAAGAGGGTTGCCGTCCAGGATGGGCGGCTTGCTCGTCCAGCGCTCCACCACCGTCCATGTGCAAGGCCCGTTAAACGCATCTTGGAACCACACCGGACGCCAGTTGTAAGTGGTCGCGGCCGAATAGATGTCACGCGGATCCGCAAGAACGGCCTGAATGTCGATAAAACTCAGCACCCTGGGCCAGGCATAGTTGTCCCGGTAACTGTAACTTCGTTGTTTAACTCCAAATTTTGCCTGTCCGGCGAGACCGCTGGCTTGCACCGTGGTGCGGATCGCCCACAGTTGGTCTACCTGCTGCACAGTCTGGTAGCAGCCATCCCCGTTGATCCCTGACGCGCCCTCTCCCGCTGGTACCACATCCTGCTTCACCTCGCGGATATGACCGGTGTCGGAATCAAATTCTTTGGTCACCAGAGTAAACGGCGTTCCCCACTCCTGCCGCACTTCATTCTTGGAGGCTGCCGCCAGATTGTCCTCCTGAACCACATCCTGCACCACCCCTGGGCCGCCTTCGACAGGCGTTCCCCGCTTGGCTTTCAGCGTCCGGGTTGTTGTCTTCACCCAGGGCAAAAACTGGCGTGGTGGCGCCACCGTTTTCTCCAGTTGCCGGCTCTCTTTCTCCCCTTGCTTCAGCAATGCTTCCACATCCACCCCGGAAGATTCGTCCAGTTTTTCCAGATCCACCTGCCAGCGGCGGCCAAAGGTGGCGTGAGTGTCAGTGGAACTTGTCATCCGCGCATCCACCAGCCTCAGGAAAGAGCACTGCGGATGATAGCTGCCAGGCGTGCATTCCGGTGGAAACCCTGGACGTATCAGTGTCACATCCAGCATCTCAGGCTCCCAGCCCAGGGAATTGGACATCACCGCGTTCTGTCCCTTCACACTGTAGATCCCCACCTTCCCGGCCACCGCTACGGCCGTAAACAGGGGCTGCCAGCTGTTTAACGTTTCAGCGATCCGTGCTGCCACCCCCATGGCAGCAGACAGGCCTTTCACATCCACCACGCACATCTTCGCATGTGCCGTCACCGCCTGTCCGCTGCCGTCCAGCAGCACCTCATACCCCTCCTCCAGACTCAGCTTGTGAGAGCTGCCGGAGATACCGCCCGTGCATGGCCACACCATGCGGGGTGCTGTTTCCTCCTTCGGAAATTTATGTACCAGGTCCGCCGACAGTGTCACACTGTCATTGTAGATCCGGTTAAGCGGCGAAACACCGTCCGCCAGTTGCACATCCGGCCAGTCGCGGCATCCGCGCCCAGGCATGTCTTGATAAGAATCCGCCATCGTCTTGGGGTATGAGTTCTGTTCTTTCTGCCGTCACCATCCACATCACATCGCAAGCCAGGCTCAGAGTCCTGGCTGCAACCGGAAATGCTTCTCCGCCTGTGGCCGCATCCCTTGCAGCAACACCTCCGCCTCCTGCGCCTGGGCAGAGACAAAAGCAGGCGCATCCGTGTTCCGCAGTACGCTGGATCCAAAGAAACGCATCAGTGCCAGTGGCAGGAAGATGGACTCCACATGCTCCGCCGGCACAGGCAGCGGCGAATCGTTGAACACATGGTTAGGCGTGATCCAGCCCAGGCTGCAGCGCACATCGAACTCCGCCACCTCATCTTTTTCCACAGGCGTTGCGAGGCGCATCTGCACCTGGGGCGCCCCTCCTGAAGGAGCAATGACGCTGTCGACATGATACGCCTCCGCAATGCGCTCGCCTCCCCGTATCACTCTCCCAAAGCCCCCCCGCAAACCGGCATTCCCCGCCCTCGCCAGTTCCCGCCTGCCGTTCACAGGCAGCAACTCAGCCCCTCCACGCCACCGCACCGGCGGCAGAACAGTGATCACCTCTTGCGGCAGAACCGCACAATCACACATCACTTTCACAGGCCCGGTCGCCGCACTGCCCAGATAAGGGTGCAGCAGCGTTGCTTCTTGCCCCTTCAGAGACAGCACACGGTTCGGCACAGTCTCCCCGGGCAGCAACACCTGGCATCCGGTGCTCCACAGCGGCCAGGCTGCACTCAGGGCTTTTGTTTCCCCCCTGACCAAACCGCTTACATTCACAGTCATCGGTGCATGGAACAATACAGACATCGGCCGTTGGGCAGCGAACTTCGGCGCCCGCACCGCCAGTTTTTGCAGCGTTGCATTCATTGCCGCCAGCGCCTCGGGAAGAGGATCATCCAGATCCGGATCCATCAAAGGCAGCGCTCTTTGCTCCTTCCTCAGGTAGCGGTACAGCTGCTCCACCACATCTCGCACAGTCATGGACATATGTTCAGTTCTACAATCTCAAGGTTTCACTCGTACCCAGCCCGCCGCGTTCAGCTCCACCGGACAGTCCGGCTGGACCACCGCGCTTCGCAGCTCCGCCTCCGTCACACCCATGTGTTTCGCCAGGGGCCTCAGTCTCATCGCACCGCCAGCAAGCACATCCACAATCGCATTATATCGTAAAACATCATCATTCGATTCGGCTTTGACTGTGGATGGGTCGGTCTGAACATCCGGTTCCAACCCCTCTTCTGTGCCCGGCACCCACTCCACGAGGGTGATCAGCGGAAAGGCAAGTCTGCGCCGGTTCATCACCGCATGCGCCAGTTGCCCGCCCCGGTCCATCCAAAGGTGCCAGGGAAACTTCAAGACATGGCCATGGAGCACCGCATCCCAGGACATCAGGTAACTGCGCCCATCCCGGTCACGAAATTCGTAGGGCTGGATGGATCCAATCCCTCGCGCCATCACCACGATGACAGGTTCTCCCGGTCTTGCATGCTTCTCCAGTTCATGCTCAGACACCCGGTCTGGCAGGCATTCGCAGGCTCCACTCATAGTTTTTGAAAAAGAATGCGATGGAAATCAAAAAGATTGCTCCGGCGTGCGCCCCATCGCACACGCACGCCGGAGCTTTTTGGAGTGCCACACCCCGCACTGGCCCTTTAGGTCAGTGATGGCACTTCCAGTCCCGCATGCTGGCCCGCATGGCGGATCAGCGCGTAGCCCGTGGTTTTACCGTCCGTGCGGATGCAAGGCGTCTGGCCGAAGATGGACTCATAGCCGCCCCCATGGGTGAAGCCGTAGTCACGCTCCTGGTAGATCATCTTGTCATCGCCCACGTACGCACGCACCGCAGAGTTGCGGCCCAGCATCAGGGAAGTCATGTCCACCGCACCACGGCGGTTGGCCGGAATGATGTAAGCTCCGGCAGCAAAGCTGCTCGTGTACTTGAACTGCGAGCTGGTGGTTGAACCACTGCCGCCACCAGGTCCGCTGGTAGTCCCCCAGCCGTCCCCGCTGGCATTGATGTCACCCACGCTTGCCGCGCCTTTGGTAGACGTGCCGGCACCACCCGGATTGAGGATGCTCGTGACCGTGATCTGGTTGCCGTTGTTGCCCGATCCCACGTAGCTCACAAACCCCACGGAACCATCGGTATTGACGATCCACGCATAGTAGGTCTTCGACGTGATGTCCGTGTAAAACGACGTCCAGCTTGGATGAACGGCCTGACCTTCCCACCATTCGTACTTGTAACCGCCAAACCACTCAAAGAAGCGGGTCTGGGTGTCACTCGCGTCCGAGATCAGCTTGCAGTCTGCACCCGCCGAGTTCACGCTAAATGGCGTGCTCAGGATCGCTCGCGGAGCGAGCGGATCGGCGAGCACATCATACTCAGCATCCACGGAAATGTGCTCAAACAGGCCGATGCCCTGCCAGTCCAGAAGACGGCCGTTGTACAGCGGATTGTCGTCACTTCGGGCAGCCGCATTCAGAAGCGCATTTTCATATGTATCCGAAAGCCGGAGTGAAGTCATCGCAACATCAGGGATGTAGGCCATGCAGGAATAGACCGGCGAGCGATGTTTGTTGTGGCCGATCTTGAACGGCACACCGCCCAGACGCTGCCACTGAGGTTTCGCCATTGTCAGCAAGGAGGGAGACATTGTGTCCGTACCGCCGAGCTGGTCAAAGCTGCGCTTGCCGTTGGGAAAGATCTGGTTGCCCTTGCCCAGCAGCTTCAGCGCCATTTTCATGTCGTTCATCCGCTTGCGGCCCAGTTTCAACTTCAGCTGGTCCATGATGGCCGACTTCACACTGCCGCCGGCTGCCATGAACTTCGCTTGCTTTTTGTTCCACTCGAACGCGTCGCGCCAGTAGTCCACCTTGCAGGTGTAGGTTGCCCAGTTCACCGTGGAGGTGTTACCAGTCAGTTCCTTCTCCCCGCGCACACCTGGACCACGCGGCTGTGACATGACGGTGAAAGTCACCGAATCGCCTGCATTGCAGCTCTCCAGGTCTTTCTTCACCACAAAGGGTTTGGCATCCTTTTCACCTCCTTCGAAAAAGCTGAAATCGTCAACCGATTGCGCACCCGCGCGCAGCTGTTTGTTCCAGACCTTTGCCACCAGATTCGGATCCTGGCCAAGGGCATCCGCCAGTGTCTGGACGTTTGCATTTGCATTGTATGAATTTGGCATTTTTTCGCCTCCGTTTTCTTCCTTTGATTTTTTGAATATTATTTTATGATGTTCTTCTGCATAAAACAGCCGGCAGTCAGATCCTTGCGCGGTCCAGCCTGTCCAGAACATCCTTCTGCTCTTCCGGGCTCAGCCGTTCGAATTCGGACATCGCGGCAGAAGCCGTCAGTGCCATCGAATTCGCTCCGCCTCCCACGGGAGATCCCGGCATCCGGACACCTGTGCGTCCGGCCGGCCGGTTAGCGTGAAGCCCCCGGTAACGTCCGAAATCAGCAGTGCCGCCTTCCGTCCGTACCATGTGCCGCTGAAACGTCCGGTCGGCGATCTTCTCGGGCCAGTCCGGACTGCTTAAGATCGGATCGTTGCGTTTTTCCGCAAGCGCAATCTCCACGTCTAACCAATCATTGAACTCGCTGTCAGGCGTCTCCAGAAACTCTGCATAGCGCTGCAGAGCACGCTCACGAGAGCTGTCTTCCGCCATTGCAAATTCCTCCACCCGCGCTGACACCACCTGCTGTTCCCTGCGGGATTCCCGCATTTCGGCTCTGGCTTCCACAATCTGGGCCAGCAGTTGGTCCGCCTGTTCAAAATCATAAATGTCGCGGCAATGTTTTCTCTGCCGTTCCAGCTCATCGATCCGCATCTGAAGATCGCTGTTCGCGGCAGGCAGCTTCTCTTCTTTCGCCTCAAGCTTGCCATCCCGGTCTTGTGCAGGTTCTGCAGCATCAGGCCCGGCAGTACCGCTTGCCAGATCTAGCGCTTCACGCAGGCTTGAGGCCCGTCCATCCCGCAACATCTGCGTCGCCTCGATCAGGCAGCGCTTCTCTTCCGCTGTGGGAATGGCCTTCAAACTGATCCTGCCTGGCAGGCGGTCTCCATCCATCGCCATCCGTGCAACTTCTTCGCGTTGCGCAGCCCGCACCGCCTTCTCAACTTTTTCGGGATCGCCGCTTTCTAAATCTTCAACCTGTCCTTCATCCAGAAGCCCCAGGTCTACTGACGCAATCGCCAGTTCC
>DASWXG010000216.1:0-2619 GCA_036405615.1 Prosthecobacter sp.
AGGTGATGTCCCCTGGGCAGGTAACGTTCCGCACCCTGGACATCGGCGGAGACAAGGTGGATGACCAGCTGGCCTCCGAGCAAGAGCCCAACCCTTTCCTCGGCTGGCGTGGCATTCGCGTCTCCCTGGGGCGGCGCGACATGTTCAAACGCCAGCTCCGCGCGCTTTTGCGGGCGGCGGCGCATGGCCCCATCGGCATCATGTTCCCCATGGTCAGCGATGTGTCCGAGGTGCGCGCGGCGAAGGAACTGCTGGCGGAGTGTGCCAATGAACTGAGCGACGAGGGCTATCCGCCCCCGCAGCAAGTGGAACTGGGGGCGATGATCGAGATCCCCAGCGCTGCGCTGACGGCGGACCTCATTGCGGCTGAAGTGGACTTTTTCAGCCTGGGCACGAATGATTTGATCCAGTACACCCTGGCGGTGGACCGGCTGAATGAACGTGTGTCAGAACTTTACAGCCCCACGCATCCGGCTGTGCTGCGACTGATCTCGCTGACAGTGGATGCGGCCCGCCGGGCGGGCATCCGCGTGTGCATCTGTGGTGAGATGGCGTCCAACGTGGAACTGACACCGCTGCTGCTGGGCATGGGCCTGGAAGAGCTGAGCGTGGCCACCGGGCAGGTGGCGCGCGTAAAACACGCTGTGCGAAAGCTGGACACTGCGGAGTGCCGCAACATCATCGAAGCCTGCCGCCATCTTGCCTGCCAGCAGCAGATCCTCGACATGAGCCGGGAGATTGCGAAGAGGGTGTATCCGGACCTGTTTGAATGAGCGGACGTAGCTGCCGACGCAAGCCGGTGGATGCAGACACCTTGTGTTTTTGAAGGTTCGGTGAACCGTGTTCTGGCGAGCGCGGAGACCCACCACGCGCCTCGTTCATGACAATCTTGCTGCGGAATCGTAACGGACAGACTGGAGCAGGCCGATAGGGTCGGCGTATCATGAATGGTCTGGCTTCTTTTCTTCCTCTTTCTTTTCAGCGGCGTTTTCTGTCTCTTGTCCGGGATGGCGGCCGAACTTGGTTCAGCCTGCTCACTTCGGTCTCTTCAGCCAGGATGACGCTTGTTCCCGTTCCTGTACCTGTCCGTGCCACGGCTCCAATACCCGTCACGGACCACTCCAGAGGCGTTTCCTTGGAAAAAATGAGCGGGCCGCCCGCAAGGATGCGGCGGCATCCGTAATCTTTTGCCACCAAAAGCGCAGCTTTTCTTGCTCTTTAAGCCTTTTCTCCCTTAACCTCCGCACAAACCAGCATACACGACTATGGGCCTCATGGATTACCTCAAAGGACAGTTCCTGGAAATCATCCAGTGGACAGATGACTCACGCGACACGCTTTCCTGGCGCTTCCCGGACGAGGACAAGGAAATCAAACGCGGGGCGCAGCTCATTGTGCGCGAGTCGCAGGTGGCACAGTTTGTCTACCTCGGGCAGTTTGGTGACACCTTTGCCCCAGGCAAGCACAGCCTTACCACGGACAACATTCCGATTCTGTCCACGCTGAAGGGCTGGAAGTACGGTTTTGAGTCGCCTTTCAAGGCGGACATCTATTATGTCACGACCCGCCTGTTTACGGGCAACAAATGGGGCACCAGCAACCCCATCATGATGCGGGACCAGGACTTCGGCATCGTGCGCGTGCGCGCCTTTGGCACCTTTGATTTCAAGATCATCGACCCCAAGATCTTCCTGAAAGAGGTGGCGGGTTCCGACCACCATTTCCGTCTGGACGAGTTTGCTGACACGATGCGCAGCCGCATCGTCAGCGTATTCACAGACGCGCTGGCTTCGGCCAAGGTGCCGGTGCTGGACCTGGCCACGCGCTACAGTGAACTGGGCGAGGCGCTGCTGCCGCTGATCAACCCGGCGACGATGGGCAAATATGGCATCGAGATCACCAGCTTCGTCCTGGAAAACGCCAGCGTGCCGCCAGAAGTGGAGCAGGCCATCGACAAGCGCAGCAGCATGAGCGCGATCGGCAACCTGAACGATTACGTAAAATTCCAGATGGCGGAAGGCATGGCCAAGGGCCAGGGCGGCGGTCCTGCCGGAGCTGCGGCTGAGATTGCCATGGGCTTTGGCATGGCTAACCAAATGTTCGCCCAGGGAGTGTTCAATCCCAACCAGCCCCAGGCCACGCCTGCGGCGGGCGCTGCCGTACCGCCTCCGCTTCCGGGCCAGGCTGTCGCTCCGGCGGCTGCGGCTTCAGTGGCCAGCGCTGGCATCCTGACCCCTACCCAGGTGGCGGAGGTGCTGGGCGTGAGCGAGGGCGATGTCATTGCCAGCATCGAGTCGGGTGATCTGAAAGGCAAAAAGATCGGCACCCAGTACCGCATCACCCAGGCGGCCCTGGACGAGTTCCTGGCTCATTAATCTTTGCCCTGCCGGCCCCTTTGATTGGATGATCCGTCGATTGCTGTTTGTTGTTTGATCATTTGTTAAAGCGTTTTAAATGATTTAATAGCCGTTAGAGGATGCCTTTGAGAGGAGCGCGGGCACTCTTGCCCGCATCTTTCATCTACGCGGCTTTGCCGCCATTTAAAGGAGGCGGAGAGGAGTCTCCGCGCTCCTCTCACGCTGCTCCATCACTAGTTTGATTGGTTACATATTTATTTAA
>DASWXG010000217.1:0-3428 GCA_036405615.1 Prosthecobacter sp.
ACTTGCGAGAACGGGAGGCCGCCCCACCGACACAGGCAGCTTCTGTCTTAGGCAAAGAATATCACAAGACAAAACCGGGTTTGGCAGTACACATCCGGGCATGTCCGCTCCTGACCCCGCCTCCCCGCCTAACGAATTTCTCGTCATTTCCCGCGGCCAGTGGGATGCCGGCCTGCCGCCGGAAACCATCCAGGAAGCCATTGACCAGTTTTACAGCTGGATTGATGTCATGGTGGCCGAAGGCAAGATGAAAACCGGCCACCGTCTGGCCACAACGGGCAAAGTGGTGTCCCGCTCGCCGGGTATCACGGACGGACCTTACGGTGAAACGAAAGAAGTCATTGGTGGCTACTGGTTTGTGCTCGCCAGCGACCTCGACCAGGCTGCCGAATTCATGTCTGGCAATCCCTGCATCGCCTGCGGTCTCAGCTTTGAACTCCGTCCCTTGGAGCATGTCAAGGCCTCCGCCTACGAAGTCACCAACGAGACCCCAGGCAGCGCCCAAGCCTGATTCACGAAGGGAAGCCGTCGCCTGACAGGCCCGGCAAAAAAAACTCAACGGCAGGCAAGGAGCGGCACTGCCAAGTGCCCGCCCGGGTGCTCCGCAACAAGGGCAACTCATTGACGCATATATCGTTAGGCCAGCTGCGGGTTAAAGGGGGTTCCTTTCCATGTCCCCCCATGGGGCCGATCTTTTCGCTTCCAAATCAGGTGCGGTGTTGATGCCCCTTTCCGCTTCTTCTCCTCTCCCTTCGGGAGAGGCCGGGTGAGGGGATGGGAATGCCGCGATGCCGGCAGCCTGCCGTCAAAGAGCTGGGGCCAATCCCTACCGCCACGCCGCTGCCTCACCAGCCGCTGCGCACGTTCCATTTCTCCATCAGTTCCATCGGCAGTTCTGTGATGAACCGGCTGGGCTTCATGAGGATGTCGCCGTCACGAGCCTGGTGGTTGATGAGCGGATAGGTGAGATACAGCTCATCCTTGGCCCGCGTCACTGTGACATAAAACAGCCGCCGCTCCTCTTCCAGACCTTCATCGCTGTCCTCCACGGCGCGGGCATGCGGGAACATGCCGTCGGCCATCCAGACCGCAAAGACCGTGTGCCACTCCAGCCCTTTGGCTTGGTGGGCGGTGGAGAGCGTCACCGCGTCCCTCTCCTGCTGGTCAGGTTTGTTGTCCGTGTCCACGCCGCTGAGCAAGGATAGCTGGCTGAGGAACTCCAGCGGGTCCGTGAACCGCACGCTGTAGTTGCTCAGCTGCTCCAGGTCCTGCTGGCGCTGCTCGGCATTTTTGAACTTGGACTTCATGTACTCCTCATACACGCCTTCATAGATGCTGCGGATCATCGCCGGCGGCGGTACGGGCGCACCGTCTACGATCAACTCATCCAGCGTGTAGGCAAACTGGTCCCAGGTCTCTCTCGCCTTTTTCGGCACCGACATAGGCACCAGAAGATCTGAGAACTTGCCTGTCATCACTTCTGCCTGCGAAGCCTCGGTCTTCAGCCATTCGTTCCACACTTTGGTCGCACTGGCACCGCCGATGCCAGGGATCAGCTTGACCATGCGCATGAAGCTGACCTCGTCCCGCCGGTTCAGGGCAAACTTCATGAAGGCGGCCACATCTTTCACATGGGCCTGCTCAAAGAAGCGCAACCCGCTGGTGATCTGGAACGGAATGCCACGGCTGGTCAGTTCCATCTGGATCTCCATGCTGTGGAAATGGGCACGGTAAAGGATGGCGATTTCGTTCAGCTCCAGCCCCTCGTCCTGCAGTTCCAAAATACGCTGGGCGATGAAGGCTGCCTGCGCGCTGCCGTTGTCCAGCGGCACCAGAGCGGGCAGGGTGCCCTTGGCTTCGCGGGCCGGCTGCAGGTTCTTGCGGATCTGCGCCTGGTTGTTGGCGATGGAGGCGTTGGCCAGTTCCAGCACTTCCGGCACAGAGCGGTAGTTCACCTCGATCTTGTGCACGCGCGCCCGTGGCCAGTGTTCGTGGAAGTTCAGCACGTTGGTTACATCCGCGCCGCGCCAGGAGTAGATGGACTGGGCGTCATCTCCCACCACCATCAGGTTTCCATCCTCACCGGTCAGCATTTCGACAAACTCGGACTGCAGGCTGTTGGTGTCCTGATACTCGTCCACCAGCACAAAGTCGAACTGGCTGCGGTAGCGCTCCAGCAGGTCCTCGTTCTCCTTCAGCAGACGCACCGACTGCGTCAGCAGGTCGTCAAAGTCCATGCTGTTCGTCTCCACCTTCTTGTCCTGGTAGAGCTTGCGGATGCGCACGATGGGTTCGGCGATCTTGTCAAAATACGGATACCGGGTGGCAATGATCTCCTCCAGCGGCGTGCAGGTATTGTCTGCCATGGAGTAGATGTCGCCCAGCACCTCCGCCTTGGGGAAGCGGTAGCCGGTCGTGTCTATGCCGCTGCCGGCCACCACGGTTTCCAAAAGGTCCTTCTGGTCCTCGCGGTCCATGATGGAGAAGCCTTTTCTGTAGCCCAGCCGCTCGGCATTCCAGCGCAGCAGCTTGTTGCCGATGCTGTGGAAAGTGCCACCCCACAGCCGCTGGGTGTCCACCGGTACCAGGGCGGTGACGCGCTCCAGCATCTCACGTGCAGCCTTGTTCGTGAAGGTCAGCAGCAGGATCTGTTCCGGCAACACTCCATTGTCCAGCAGCCAGGCGACGCGATACGTCAGCGTGCGCGTCTTGCCAGAGCCCGCCCCGGCAATCACCAAAGTCTGCCCGGGAGGCGCGGTCACAGCCGCATACTGCTGCTCATTCAGCTCCGCCTTGTAGTCAATGCGGGGAGCCGCGTGCGGTGCGGTATGCAGAGTGTAGTTGCGAGACATGGAGAGAACGGGGGCCGATAAAAAACAGATGGAGTGTTCAAGTGCTCAGTCCACAGGCCGGAGTCAACAGGGAAATGGATGGAGTGGCCGGGGCCTGTGTCGGGGGATGATCCTGGAGGGGATGCCAGCGGTACCATCCACCCTCACACCTCGAGCGGCACCTCATGGTACTCAAGCGCCCACTCCTTCATGTAACGCACGCGCTGCGGCAGGAACTTGTAGATGATGAGTTCCGGATTGTTGATGTCTCTGAGATAGCCGCGCAGGAGTGCGTTGCTGTTCCAGATGGCCTCCAGGGTTTCCCGGTCTGTCACCACCTCGGCCCAGGCCGTGATCCGCACCTGGTTGTGATCCTCATCCGTGTAGCACAGTTCCGCTTTCGGGTTGGCCGCCAGTTCCGCCGTCTTGCCGTAGCGGCGCAGATTCGCCACATACACCACAAAGCCCTCCGTGCGCACGGGCGACACAGGCCGCACACGCGGCTGGTCGCCATCCACTGTCGCCAGCACAGGGAACTTCGCACTCTTCAGGGTGGCCGCAGCCAGGGCTGGGAGGTCGGCGGGATCAAAAGCGGCA
>DASWXG010000218.1:0-9890 GCA_036405615.1 Prosthecobacter sp.
GACAGGACCCTTTATGCCAAAACCGGCTGGGTGGGGCCGCAGAAACCGCAGGTGGGCTGGTGGGTCGGCTGGGTGGAGCAGCAGGGGCTGAACTACCCCTTTGCCCTGAACATCGAAATCCGCACAGATGCTGACGCCAAGGAACGGGTGCCTGTGGCTCTGGAGTGCTTGAAGACCTTGGGAATTTGGTAAGCTGAAGATGCCGACAGGCGTAATTTGTGGACAGGAGAAGGGGCCATGATTCACACCAAATCAGCCGAAGAAGAACCTTCAAAAAGGGATGGGTTACGCCTGTATGTCACCCGCTTCTGGCCGCGCGGGCACAGGCGGGCGGAATGTGATGAATGGCTGCCGAACCTCGCCCCCAGTGAAAAACTGCTGCGGCAGTTCCAGGCGGAAGAGGTGAGCTGGCGGGAATTTGAGCGGGAGTACAAGAAGGAAATGCTCCAGGGATTGGGAGACGAAAGTGCCCGGAATCCCCGCCAGAAAAATTCCGGGCAGAAGTATGTGATCCGCCTGCTGAAGAAGCTTTCTGAAACCACCCCAATCACCTTGATCTGCAGTTGCCCTCCGGATGCGGAGCACTGCCACCGGCATGTGTTAAAAAAGCTGGTCGAAGCCTGAGAGGCAGTCTGAAAAGGCCTGGGAGCCCTGCATGCGACGTGGTCGAACGGTTTCCGGCGAGGACGCCGCAAACAGCCTGCGAGACGCAGGCGCTCCAGCGCAGGCGGCTGCGGCGGCTTGCGGAGCGCACGCATCTTGCGTGCCGCTTTCCGCGTCTCGCGGAAAGCCGTCTCCTGAGCCACGCAGCCCTGTTGCACACCGCACACAGGGGCCGCTGGGTGCCATGTTCGGGGGAAATCCAACGTTTCCTCCAAGCCGTGACTTTGGCAAGTCAGGCTCCTTGCCTGAGGCCGGTTCAGACTGTCGCTGAGGTGAGGCAGGGCTGTGATGGTGAGGTTCACACGGTCAGGCGGCCTTCCACAGAGTCATCCATGGTTTTGCCAAGCAGGGAACCGATCATCATCTTGATGCCTGCAACGGCGTTCCCATGCTGGGTGTCCCAATAGTAGCCGTCCGTGGGTGCGACCTTGATGACCGTGATGCGCGGATCGTCCTTGCCGCCCGTGAACCAGTTTTTGACGGTGGGTTCCCACAGGTCCTCAATCTTGCTCCGGTCCCGTGAGACAAACGCGGTGCCGTTGAGCTGTAAGAATCCGGAGTGCGCGGAACATTGGAAAAACAGGGTGACAGAGTGATCCGTGTTCAGCTCTTCATTCTTGTGGCTGTCGGCGGCACTGAGGAACCAAAGGTTACCGTCGTCGTCCACCTTTTGGACACTCATGGGCCGCGCCTGGATGGCCTGGCTGGCGGTGATGGAGGTGCAGAAAAAGCAGGTTTGGGCCTTCTTGACGAGGGCTTTGATTTTGTCCACGGCGGCGTGGGCGTTGAGATCCTGGTGATGATCGTCGGTCTGCTGGCTGTGAATGGAGTTCATGGCGAAGAATTTCAGGGGTTTGTCATGGATTCGCGCTGCACCGTTCTCCTGGTTCTCCCCGTCGCGCGGGCCTACGCGTCCACGCGGCCTGCCGAGGCCGAATAAGTGGTTGAGATGAGTGCCAGCCGTTCCGTGCACAAGCGCCAGCAAGACCGTGGCAGGTCCTGGCAGGACTATCTGCCGCTGCTGGTGATTCTGGCCGTGACGATCCTGGCTGCCAGCGCTCTCCAGGCAGCCGCCGGAGGCTGGTTGTGGATGGCCTGGATGCACAGCTTCATGGGCTTGTTTCTGGTGGTCTTCTCGATGTTCAAGCTGTTCGATCTGGCGGGCTTTGCCGATGGTTTCCAGATGTATGACCTGCTCGCCAAACCCTTCCGGCCTTATGCGTATGTGTATCCGTTTGTGGAGCTGGGATTGGGCCTGGCCTATCTGGCACATTGGCAGCCCATGGTGATCTACAGCCTCACTCTAGGGGTGATGCTATGGGGCGCGGCAGGTGTCTTGAGAGCACTGGCGAAGGGCCTGGATGTGAACTGCGCGTGCATGGGGACCGTCTTGAAAGTTCCGTTGTCCACGGTGGCTTTGGCGGAGGATTTGGGCATGGCAGCCATGGCCGGCGGCATGCTGTGGGCGATTCAGTGACCTGGCGGTGAATCCCGGTTTCAGGCGGCGAGGCGGATCTGCACCACCACCTCCAGATTCTGGCGGCCTTTGCCGCGAAACCTCCCGCTGACAGGCTTGGCGTCGTCATAGTCGCGGCCGATGGCAAGTTTGACGTAACGCGTGTCGGCTTCGCGGTTGTGCGTGGGGTCCCAGGCTTTCCAGCCATAACCGGGAAGGAAGATTTCCGTCCACGCATGGGAGGCCTCATTTTCGTCACCCGTCTTCCCGTTGTAGAAGTAGCCGCTGACATAACGCGCGGGAATGCCCTGGCTGCGGCAGAGGGCGATCATCACATGGGCGTAGTCCTGGCACACGCCGCGCCGGTCTTTCAGCGCCTCGGCGGCATTGGTATGCACGTGAGTCCAGTCCGGGTCATACGCAAAGATGGAGTGTACATGACGGCCGATCTTCACGGCATCCTGCCACAGGTCGGTGCATCCCTGGCCGATGATGTCCACGGACTCTTTCCAGATGGCGACGTTCTGGGTGACAAACTTTGACTCCACGATGAAGTCGAAATAGTTCTCATTCATCCCGGGGGTGTTGAGCGCGTCCGGTGTCAGGCCGGTGGGAACGGTGCCTCGCGTATCGGTCCGGGTTTCGACCGTGGAGACGGCCTCCACCGTGAGGACTTCGTGGGGCTGATGCAGCTCAAAATGATCCACCCGGTTCAGGTAAAAATCATGATGCGTGTGAATGGGAACCCGGGGATTCAGATGCAGCTGGTAGGAGGCGCAGTGCTGGAAGGGGTCTGACACCGGGCAGAGGCGGGCGTCATTGTAGCTGTCGAGCACGGGCCCGTCATAGTGAAAGCGGCTCAGATGGCGTACGCTGAGGCGCATGCCGGACTGGGCGGATGAAGACAGGGCTGGCTGGGGGGCGGCTGACATCCAGAAGGAAGGAAAAATCGGGGGGAGGAAAGTGGTAAAAAGTGCAGCGCCTGCGGCAAGTTAAAAGCGCAGGCGCTGAGGGGTGGAAGGAGGGTTTCTTGAAGGGGCTGCTTCAACAAATGACGGGCAGCACGGTCTGCTGCTGCTGCTCCTGCTGCTGGTGAAAGCGGATCTCCGCCTGCATGTCCACGGGCGGGTGGTACATGAAATTGTCGTAGAGGTGACCTCCGAAAGCGCCGATCTCGATTTGCACCTCGTCCAGAAACTCATGCAGACCGCGCTGGATGATGTCCTTGGCGGTGGTGAAATGCAGGTTGTTGAGGAACTTGCCAAACCGGCGCTCGCCATCGCTCCGGTATTCCCCCGAGGGAGTGCCGGCGATCAGGTGGGCAAATTCGTCCATCTGCTCCAGACAGAACAGCAGGGAGCGGGGGAAGGTGTCCTCAAAGATGAGGAATTCGATCACTTTGGCGAAAAGGATGTCGGCCACGTAGAAGCGCCGGTAAGCCTCCACGGCGGAGGCGGAACGCAGCACCGCTTGCCACTGGGCCGCATCCACCGCTCCGCCCACATCTGTCACCTTCGGCAGGAGGATGTGGTACTTCATGTCCAGCAGGCGGGTGGTTTTATCCGCCCGTTCCAGATACTTGCCAAACTGGATGAACTCGAAGCCCTCGTTGCGGGAGAAGGTGGAAACCGTGATGCCCTGGAACAGGTGGGAGAAGCGTTTGATCTCGTCGTAAAAGGCGCTGGCGCTGCCGTTGAGAATCTGGGTGTGCGGACTGTTTTTGATGAAGTGGTAGGCGTCGTTCAGCACCTCCCACATTTCGCTGGAGATCTGGTCTCGCACCTGGCGGGCGTTTTCGCGGGCGTTGGAGATGCAGGAGAGCAGGGAGTTGGGGTTCTCCGGGCTGAAGGTGACAAACTGCATCACGCTTTCGCTGTCGGCGTGCTCGTAGAGCTGGAAGAAAAGATCCTCGTCGCAGGTGGAACGCAGGATGGGGAGCCAGTGTTCCTTGAGGGTCTCATGGGACACCTGGCCAAAGTCGAGCAGGATCTGCAAATTGACGTCCACGAGGCGGGCCAGATTTTCGGCGCGTTCCAGGTAGCGGCTCATCCAGTAAAGGCTGCCTGCCACGCGGGAGAGCATGACGTTGGCCTGCTTGTGCCGGGCGACTTCTTCTTGGGGAGATTTGGGCATGGTCGGAAAAGGGGGAAGGGTTCAGGACAGTGCGGTGGGGGCATGAGGGCGGGCCTTGAGAGCCGGCCTGTCATTCAGGAACCGAATGTCGCAAAACCCAGGTGTCCTTTGAGCCGCCGCCCTGGGAACTGTTGACGACGAGGGAGCCTTTTTTCAGCGCCACCCGGGTAAGCCCGCCCGGCGTGACCACGATTTTTTCCCCGTAGAGAATGTATGGGCGGAGGTCAATGTGACGGCCTTCAAACTGGTCGCCGGTCCAGGTGGGGTGGCGGCTGAGGGAGATGGGATCCTGCGCGATGAAGTTGCGCGGGTTGTCCTCGATCATCCTGCGGAACTCCTCGATCTCCGCTTTCGAGGCCCAGGGGCCCATGAGCATGCCGTAGCCGCCGGCTTCATTGGCAGATTTGACCACCAGCTTGTCCAGGTTGGCCAGGATGTGCTGGCAGTCCTTGGGCTCGGAGGCCAGGTAGGTGTCCACGTTGGGCAGGATGGGATCCTCCCCAAGGTAGTATTTGATCATGTGAGGTACGAAGTAGTACACCACCTTGTCGTCCGCCACGCCGGTGCCGATGCTGTTGGCAAGGCTGACATTGCCCGCGCGGTAGGCATTCACCAGGCCGGGGACGCCTAACAAAGAGTCTGGACGGAAGACGGACGGGTCCAGGAAATCATCGTCAATGCGGCGGTAGATGACATCCACCTTCACCAGACCGGCGGTGGTGCGCATGTAGACTTTGAAGTCCCGGACGATGAGGTCCCGCCCTTCGACAATCGGGATGCCCATCTGCCGGGCGAGGAAGGCATGTTCAAAGTAGGCGCTGTTGTAGACTCCCGGTGTCAGCAGCACGCAGTTTGGCGCGTCATCGCTGCGGAAGTTGGCCGGGGCGCAGTATTGCATGACCTTCAGCAGTTCGGCCGGGTAGTCGCTGACGGAACGCACACCGCTGGCCTTGAAGAGTTCAGGAAAGGTGCGCTTCAGCGCGGCGCGGTTTTCCAGCATGTAGCTGGCACCGGAAGGGCAGCGGAGGTTGTCTTCCAGTACCAGATAACGGCCGTCCTTGTCGCGGATGAGGTCGGTGCCGCAGATGTGGACATAGATGTCCTTGGGCACCTCGAAGTGCATGAACTCGCGCCTGAAATGCTTTGCGCTCAGGAGATACTGCGGCGGGATGACACGGTCCTTGATGATCTTCTGGTCGTGATAGATGTCATGCAGGAACATGTTCAGCGCGGTCAGACGCTGAATGAGACCTTTTTCGACGATCTCCCATTCCTCCGCGGAAATGACACGAGGTACGCAGTCAAAAGGGAAGATGCGTTCCGTGCCCTGCGAGTCGCTGTAGACCGTGAAGGTGACGCCGCCCCGCATGAAGGAGGCTTCAACGGCGGCCTGCTTGTTTCGGAACTCGGGTGACTCAACATCGTTGAAGGCTGCGGCGACGCTGCGGTAGTGCGGGCGGGTGACGCCGTCAGCAGTGAACATCTCATCGAAGAAGTTCTCCGGCTGGTAGTTGTCGAAAAGCATATGGTTGTAGCCTTGTTGGTTGGCTGGATCAGGGGTTAAGCAAGACTGGGGCCAAGTTTGCCAAAGGTGCGGAAATGCCCATCCGCCGCAGCGGTTTGCAGCGATGGTTCAGCCGTGGCCGAAGACCCTGGAAACAAGGGCGGTTGAGGCTTTTCATGATTATTGGCCCGAGTCTAGGTAGGAGACCCCGGGCGGACCATCCTATAATTGAGGCGGACCGGTTTTGGTGAAAGCCCCGGTGCAGGCACGGATTTTGCGAGGGGGCAGGGCACAAGATTTGCACTGGGCGTTGCGGGATGAGTTTTCCTCCGCCAGAATCCGTCGTGTCGCAGCCGCCTCCGTCTCCGCCTCCACGACGCCGTTTCTGGAAATGGTGCCGTCGTTTCTTGTATGGCTTTTTGCTGCTGCTCGTGGTGGTGGCAGTGTTTCACAAGCCGCTGATCCTGGCCGTGGTGCGGTGGGCTGGCCCCAAGGCGGCAGAGTCATTTCAGCTTCCTCTGAGCTGGCAGGTGGAGGGGTCCCTGTGGAATGACCTGAGGCTGGCCGATGTGAAAACGGGCGGCGGCGAAGGCCACTGGCTGCCCAAGGCCGAGATCGGCGAACTGAGCGCTGAATATGACTGGCGGGCACTGACCCGGAAGGATTTTGAGAACTCCGTGAAGCGCGTGACGCTGCATGATGTCCAGGCCGAGGTGGACCTGCGGAAGCTGCCCGCCAGCGCACCCAAACCTCCCCCTGCGCCGAAACCGGAGACTGCCGGGCCGCCTCCCATCGTCTGGCCAAAGACGGTGGATCTCCGCGACATCAACGCCACCATCACACTGGCCGATGGCGGCCGCATCGTGGTGCGCGGGCTGACTTTGCAAATGGGCGAGGGCATGCCGGGAAAGTTTGAATGCCGGGAGTTCCGCCGCGAGCCGGGTGATCTGGTGCTGGCTGACCTGAAAGCCGACGTGCTGCTGGAACCGCGCAAGCTGACCGTGAGCCATCTCAGCCTGCCCAAGCAGGTGATCCTGGAAAAGCTGGCGCTGAATCTGGACGGTCTTTGGAATCAGGACAGCTCGGCAGCCGTGCAGTTGCTGGCGCAACTGGGAGCAGCCCGCTTTGAGGTGGACGGCTCGGCTTCCGGCCTGTTGAAACCGCCGCTGCTGGTGAATGCCAAAGTCACCGGGCGGGATTTGCGCTCGGAAGAATTGCAGACCTTGGGATTGCCGAAAAATGTCTTCTTTGAAAAAGGCGGGCTGGATGTGCAGGTGTCTGGAAACCCTGCCGTGCCCGTGCAGATGAACGTGGCTCTGGACCTGTCGCTGGCGAACCTGAAAAGTGCGGGCGCGCAGGTGGACACGGTTTCGGTTTCAGCGACGGTGAAAGAGGGCCGGGCGGAGGTGAAAAGCGTTCAGGTCACCCGCACCCAGAACAAGGTCGAAGTCACCGCGGAGGCTGTGCTGCCGACAGATCTGAAAGAGCTGCCGAACACGCCTTGGAAAGCGAAGGTGCAGGGCACGCTGCCCAAGGTGACGGATTTTCTGGAAAAGCCGCCTCCGTTTACCGGCACTCTGGCTTTGAATGCCACGGCCGAAGGCAAGGGGGGAACTCCGCTCAATGCCTCAGGCGAACTGACCGGTGAAACGCTGGCCTTTCAAACCTACCGTCTGCCCAAGTTACGCAGCTTGTTTTCTCTGAATGGCAAGGAAGCCAAACTGGTGCTGCCGCCGCTGGAACTGGGCACGGGCAATACCGTGGCGCTGAATGCCACCCTGCAGATGCAGGATGCCATGCCGGTGCTGGCGGACTGGAAGGTGATCGTGGCCGATCCCGCGCTGCTCATGAAAACCACAGGTTTGCAGCTGCCTCCGCAGCCGGTGAAGGGCGTGGTGAACCTTCAAGGCAAAGCCTCGTTCAATGTCCAGGAGCTCAGTGCCCAGAACTTTGAGCGGCTGCTGGCTGACACGCAGGTGAACATCACCGAGGCTGCCTATGGCGAGGGCAAGGTACAGCAGGTGGAACTGGCCAGCCGGGTGGAGAAGGGGCGGGCTTTGATCGAGAAGCTGACCGTACGCCTGGACTCAAAGAACGTCATTGACCTGACCGGCGGCATGGACATCAAAGCCCCCTTTGGTTTTGTCGCTCAAGGGAATGTCAGCCTGCCTCAGCTGACGGCGCTGAACAATCTCCTCAAGAGTGCCGGTGCGCCGCCGATCAAAAGCGGAGCGGTGGATGGCAAGCTGAACGTGACGGGGCAGCTCAAGCCCTGGCTGGCGCAGGGGAATGTCGTCATGGATGCCATGGCGGTGCAGACAGAGGCGATGCCCCATTCGGCCACGGCCCGGCTTGAAACCGTATTTGAAGGAACGAAAGCGGATCTGCAAAAACTGGAAGCCACCCTGGGACCCTGGCGTCTGGCCGTGAAAGGCGCGGTGAATGAAAAGGAGGCGAGGCTTGCCGAACTGAAAGTGTGGCAAAACAAGACGCAGCTTCTGGACGGCAGCGTCTATGCCCCCTTTGACGTGATGAAACCGGATGTGCCAAACGGCCAGCCGATGAAGGTGTCCATCAAGGCCAAGGATCTGAAGATTAACGAGATTCTGGCAGATGCGGGCATCAAGGACATCCCGGCCGGGGTGTTGAATGCCGACATCCAGGTGGATGGCCGGCTGGACACGGCGAAGGGCCGCATCTTCGTCGAGGTGAAGGATGTGAACGTGCCGAAGGGGCCCAAGGCCTTCCGTCCCGCAACGCTGAAGTCGGAGACGATCCTGGAAAACAAACGGGTGAAGACCCTGACCACGGTGGTTCAGCCGCCGCTGCAAACGCTGACGGTGCAGGGGGATCTGCCCCTGGATGTGGCGGCCCTTTCCAAGAATCCGAAGCTGCTGAACGAGACCCCTCTCAAGTTCAGTGTGAAGCTGCCGGAGACGGACCTCAGTTTTGTCCGCGAGTATGCGCCGGACATGATCCGTTCCATCCCGGCCCGGGCCAAGATTGACGCGCAGGTCTCCGGGACGGTGGGCAAGCCTCTTGTCAAAGGCGAGGTGGATGTGCAGGTGAAGGAGGTGGCGTGGGCCAAACCGGACCTTCCTTCCGTGCGAGATGTCCGGGTGCGGATTCTTGGCAATGACCGCAAGATTAACATCGAAAACATCACGGCTCTGCTGGCGGGCGGACGGGTAAGCCTGAAGGGAAATGTGGACGTGACCAACGCCCAGAACCCGGCCCTGGATCTGACGCTGACAGCCCGGGAAGCTCTGGCATTCCGCGATCCCACCACCTCGGTGCGGGCGAACGCAGACATCACCTGCAGGGGGACTTTGCAGCAGGCCACGGTGGCCGGCGTGGTGGAGGCTGTGCGCAGCCGTGTGTTCAAGGAAATCGACCTTCTGCCCGTGTTGAAGCTGCCTGCTGACGTGCCGCCCGTGCCGCCGGATACCAGCCGCAGCGAGGCCAAACTGACCCTGCCGCCGATTGTGAAGGACTGGGTCTTCAATGTGAAGGTCCGTACCCGAGACCCGGTGCTGATCTCCGGTAACCTGGCCAATGGCGCGGTATCGGCGGATGTTTTGCTCAGTGGCAACGGCGCGGCCCCGCAACTGACAGGCGGTGCCAATGTGGACCGCCTGCTTCTGAAGCTGCCCTTCAGCATGGTGAAAGTGACCAAGGGCGTCATCACACTGCGGCCGGATCATCCCTTTGACCCGGACCTGGACATTCGTGGCGAGTCGCGGATGGGCAGCAATGACATCACACTGTACATCTACGGAGATTCCACCAACCCGAGGACCCGGTTTACCAGCTCTCCGCCGATGAGCGAGCCGGACATCGTGACCATGCTGGCCACGGGCACGACGCTGAACGGTTCGGCCTCTGAACTGGCCTCCGAAGCTGCATCGCGTGCGGCCTTCCTGTTTGTCAGCGAACTGTACCGGAAGACCTTTAAAAAGAAGAAGGTGGTGCGGGATGAGCCGCCGAAGCTGAATATGACCTTCAACCCTTCTGGGGCCGACCGTAGCAATGACAGTGTCCAGGCCACCTATGACCTTTCCGACAACTGGCGGCTGACGGGACGCTTCACCCAGACCGGCCGTATGAAAGCGATGCTGGGTTATGTGCTGCGTT
>DASWXG010000219.1:0-6377 GCA_036405615.1 Prosthecobacter sp.
CTGCCGGAAAACCGCGACCTGGAACTGCCGGTGGGCTTTGAAAGCCTGATGATGATGGTGGCCCCCAGGCCGCTGCTCATCCTTTCCAGCGAGATCGAATACCACCAGCATGACATCCTGCCAAAGTGCATGGAGACGATGAAGGTCTATGCGCAGTGGCAGAATGTGAAAGGCTCCGGCCTGCCTGATCCTTACAAGGCCCGCAAGGAACGGCGGGGTTATGCCGAGACGCTGGCCTACTATGAGAATAACAATGAATATTCACCCGCGACCATCAACTCGTATCTGAACAGCCTGAAGGCAGGCGATTGCTTCAGCTGGTTTTCCTTTCCAGGCGGGCACAGTTATCCGTTCTCAGCGCAGATGGTGACCACCGGCTGGTTTGGCCGCTGGCTGGGTCTCTACCCCGCCGCACCGGTGCCGCCGCTGCCGGAAATCCCCGCAGACAAGGCGCTGCATATCGGGCCACTACCGGAGAAGAAAGAGGCTGCCGCTTCGCCGGGCCGGGAGGAGTGAGGTGACGAAATGGGATTGCAGGAGGAAAAGCTTTTGAATAGACCTGGGCGTCTATGAGAATCCGTGTCTGGGCCTTGTTTTTTCCTCTTTGTGCTCTGGCGTGGTTGACTCAAGTGCAGGCGAACGATCCGGTTTTGATTTTCAAGCCGGGAGAGCTGGATGAGCACTGGCCTTCGTTGCAGAAGCAATACTTGTCAGAAGGGCAACCGCTGGTTTTCAGGCCGCAGGGAGGCGGGAGCCATGCTGCCACCCTGGCTTTTCCAGACAATGCTAACACGGTGAATGTGGCCCTGCTCCTGTGGACGGGAGAAATACCGGGGTCTTCCTTGCCAGCGGATGCCTTCTATGAGGACGAATGGATGCTGTACGAAATATCGGAGGCAAAGGTTGTTGGTGTTTCGACGGAGGTTTGGTCTGAGGTGGCGGAGAAACTCAATGATGCAGGCTGGAAAAGCCGGAAGGATGGTTACAAGATTCGGACGAGCGACGGCAAGGTAGTCGGCTGGCAGCATTATCTCCAGTTTGACGCGCCTCTCAAAGAAGCCGCAACCCTGGCAGATGTGTTGAAGGTGTATTTTGCCGGGGTGGAGGTTGGAGGAAAAGTGGCGGTGTTTATCAACCCCAATGCAGGCGCCAGCCGCAGGCCAGGGAGGTAAAAGGGACTCGCTGGCCAGCCTGCCTGGAGAAAAGATTGTGCAGGCTGGGCTGCATGGATATTCTGGTGTCGATGAGGTTCATTCAGAATGTGGCGGGGATGCTGGCGCAATTTTTTTGCTTCATGGTCCTGTTTGTAGTTGGACTGGTGGTGATGCGAACGGGCATCAGTCTCGCGGAGTCTTTTGAAGAATCCGCAGCGGAGCGGCGGTCCTGCCGGTGGATGTTCCGCCTGGCGACTTTCATTCAGCATGACCAGGCACTTGGGGCACCCTTTGATGCGGGCCAGTATCCCATGAAGATGGAGTCCGCACTGAAACTGCAGCCACCAGAAGATGCGCTGGCTGGCATCACCTGTCATGAGATCCCGGCGGGCGACCGGAAGGGGAAGCTGCAAGGGCTGACGTTTTATCTCTTCGACGCGAAAACCAAGGTCGGTGTATTGGCCAATGGGGCGGTGTTCAGGGGTGCTTTTCACCCGGATGTCCTGGAGCGCTTTTACTCTGTGAAACTGTGAGCAGCGGCGCGTCTTTGTTTGCGGCGGTTTTGTGTTGTTTTCTTCTTTATGCCAGATTCCCAATCCAATTCTGATCCTGATCCTAAACCGCCTGCGCCAAGCGGAGGTTGCTGGGAAGGCGGCCTGAAGGTGTTTCTTGTTCTGGTTGCCGTGCTGTCCCTGGTTTTTGTAGGCAAGGCCGGCTACGAAGATCATCAGGAAAAATCTTCGAAGAACAAGGCGATGAGCGAGATGTTCCGGCTTGCGGCCTTCATCCAGCACCACCGCAAACAAAGCTCGGTGGAGGCGCTCGATGCTTTCAAGAATGAGGTGAGGTATAAACTGGGTTTCGACGCCCTGACGCATGGGTCGAAGAGCATTGGCTGTTATGAAATTCCATCTGCAGAGCGCAAGGGACAGCTCAAGAACATGGAGTTCTATCTCTTTGATGACCAGACGGAGATTGGCGTGCTGGCAAACGGTGCGGTGTTTGAAGGAAAGCCGGGGGCGGACATCTGGGCGAAGCTACAGGCAGACAAGGCGCTGCATATTGGGCCGCTGCCGGAGAAGAAAGAGGCTGCCGCTCGGCCGGGTGAGAAGAGGTAGTGGTGGGTTGGTGCCGTACTATCTCATTCCGGCATGCTGTTACGGCTGACGCGAGAGGAGCGCGGGCATTCGCTTCGCGGCTGCGCACTTGCCCGCTTCATTCAGGTGGCGGCGAAGCCGCCAAGACAGCGGGTGTGCACAGGATCGCCGCAGCTGCGGGACAGGGTGTGCGCGCTCCTCTTGCCCGATCACTCCTGCGCGTCCGGGCCGACATCGGCGGCGGTGAGCGGCTGGGGGGCGGGTAGGCCCGGAGGGGTTGGGGAAAGGGAGAACCAGGAGGCCCAGGCTTTGTCGGGGGCCGGACTGTCCGCAGGAAGGTGGGCGGTGTTGCCGCTGGCGCTGATGTCCGTGGCGTGGCCGAGGTGGAGGAGGGGGGTGGGTTTGCCGTTTTTGTCCTTCACGGGGCGGGTGTGAGCAAGGGTGTTGCCGCTGAATGAAATATGGTTAGGCAGGAAGCGGCGTTCCTTGTCGGGCTTGTCCTGGCCGAAGAGCAGCGGGGTGCAGTTGACCCAGGTGTTGCCGGAGATGACGGCGCGCGTGGCGGGGGCGGTGGTGAGGTCTTGGTAGAGCTTGCCGATCTGGTCGGTGGATTCTGCGTCCAGGGTGCCGGGGATGAGGGCCAGGGGGGCTTCGTGGCCGGTGCCGGTGAGGTCTTCGAAATGGTTGCCGGTGATTTGGTGCTCAATGCCATACACCTTCACGCCGCCCGCGCCCGCGATTCCGCCGGGATTGAGCATGATGTTGCCGGTGATCTCGTCGCGGTTGCCCAGGCGCAGGCAGATGCTGCCCCGGCAGTCGAGGAACGTGTTGTTGCGGACGATGTTGCCGGAGGATTTCAGGGAGACGATCTCCTGCTCGCCGCTGCAGCGTTCTAACAAATTATTGTCGATGGTGGTGAAGGTGCTTTTTCCGGCCGCGCCCATGTCGTTGCTGCCAGTGCGCAGAGTTTCGTGGCCGTTGTTGTCCTGGGCGTAGAGGACATCGCGAAAGTGGTTGTGGTCGATACGGTCGTGCTGGCTGGGGGTGAGGGTGGCGTCATCGCCCCGGGCAAAGACCATGCTGCCTTTCTGGCTCTGTTTTTCAAAGAGGCAGTGGTCCACACGGTTGTGGTGGCTGCCGGTGCCGAGGATGTACACCCAGTGCTGGCTCCAGCGCGGTTTGGGTTTTTCATCCAGCCGGAAGGTGCAGCGGGTGATGCGGACATGGCGGCAGCCGGTGAGGAGGACGGCGTGCTGGTTGGCATCGTTTTCAAAGGTGAAACCTTCGAGAGTGACGTGCTCGCAGTTCTTCAGGGAGAAACCTGCGCGCCCGCTGATGACGGTCTGCCCGCGCTGGCGGGCCCGGAGGATGACGGGTTTCTCCGCGGTGCCGTGGATGTTTTCCAGCAGCAGGTAGCCGGTGGTGTGGATGCGGCCGGGGTCGAGTTCCACCGTGGTGCCGGGCTGGAGGCGGGCGACGCCCAGCGCCTCCGGTTTCAATGCGGCTGGCAGAGCCGGGGCGGAGTCCGCAGCGCGGGCGGGTGACGGCACCAGACTGGCGCTGGTGAGGGCAAGGCACAGGGGAAGATGCGACAGAAAACGGGGGCGCAGGAGGAGAGGCATGGAAAAGGGGCAGTCGCGCGGGGTGATGCTCTCCTATACCGGGGGAAGGGATGGAAAGTTTCAGCGCAGATGCAGGCCTCTGAAAACAAACGGCCCGCACGGATTCCAAATCCAGGTGCGGGCCGCCGGGGGGTATGGGTGGCTGCATGGCCCGCCGTGCGTCCGGTGCGGGGCCATGGCCTTTTGGGGGAATCAGAAGTCAGCGTACAAGGTCGACTTTGCCGGAGAGAATGGGGCTGGTGTTACTGAGGGGAAGCTGCGGCAGCAGGAAAAAGCCGCTGCCCAGGCTGGTGTTGGAGAAGATGCGGCGGATGATCATGCCTTCATACTTCACGCTGCGTTTCGCTGCGCCGTCCTGCAGGGTGAAGGTACCGGTGATGCTGCCGTTGGCCGGATTGATGGTTAGGCTGACGCGGGCCGGGTTGCCAGTGCTTCCGGCGGTGGGCAGCAGGGCCTTGGGCAGCACATAGTTCACCGTTTCCAGGAGGTCCGGCACCGTGTCGGAGGTCTCCACTGCGGCTTCGGTGAAGACCAGGCTGGCCGGGATGCCTGGCGCAGGCAGGCCGAGGACGATGCTGCCTGTGGCGGCCTTGGCCAGGTACTGGCCCTCTGCCAGGAAGCGGGCATGGGTGACGGCCTGCGGGTAGAGGCGGCCAGGAATGGCGGGCCGGGTGAGGTAGAGATCTCCCAGGATGTAGTTGCCAGTGAGGGGCGGATACTCGGAGTTCACCGTCAGGGTACCCTGGAGAGAGCCGAGCTTTTTATACAGCGGTACATGCACCAGGATCTGCCCCTGAGGCCCCAGGGGCACGGTGGTGGTGAGGGGGCTGCCATCGGCAGCCTTGCCGGTGAGTTTGACCGTGCCATCCAGCCCGATGGAGATGGCGGCGAAGCCGGTGCCGCCCGGCAGGGAGGTGAGGGCCGGCGCGGCGTCAATGGCGATGGAGTAATAGCCAGCTTCGGCATCGGCGGGGTTGAGCACCTTGTCGAAGGTTTTTCTCCAGGCCGACACGGGGGTGTTGTCCGCCTCCTTGATGAGGACGCCGGTGGCGAGGTCTCCGCTGCCCAGATCCAGCCGGAGGGTGGGGCCGTTTTTAAAGGTGGTCTGGAGCCGGGGCGTGCCTCCGGCCGCCGTGGTGAGATTGCCCGTGGCGCTGAAGGTCTTGGTGCCCTGCTGCAGTTTTGCCGTAAAGGTGCCTTTGGTGGTGGTGGTGATGTCCACCCGGCCGCCCAGGGATTCGTTGACGGCGGCATGGGGCTCGACCAGCCCGGTGTAAATGCCGATGACGCCTTTGGGAATGCTGATGACCGTGAGTGTGGCGTAGTGGGTGGTGAGGGCGCCGGTGCTGTCCTTCACGGTGAAGGTGACGACATAGGCACCTGCGGTGGTGACACGGCCGGAGATGGCCCCGGTGGCGGAGTTCAGCTTCAGCCCGGGTGGCAGGCCCTTGGCCGTGACGGTGGTGCCGGGCAGGAGATCCAAAAAGGCTTCGTAGTCCTCACCCACCATGGCGTTCAGCAGGTAGGGCGTGGCCAGAGGGCCGCGCGGCGGCACGGAGTAGAGGGCGAGGCTGGACAGGCTTTCAAACTCCAGCACACGCGCCAGGGTGGCCCGGCCGGTGGCGAGGTCCAGCCGGTACATCCGGCTGCCGCCTCCGATGGCGGGGATGGCATTGAAGTAACCCACGGGAGAGCCCGGGGTGATGGGATTCGCCAGCGTGGTTCCGGCATAGATGTCCAGGGTGGTTGTGCGCTGGGTGGCAATGCCGAAGCGGCTGCCGTCCGTGACGGTCACGGGTGTGGTGAGCGTGCCGGCATTGGGCGGGCTCAGAACGAAAAGCCGGGTGGTGCTGAAATCCATGCCGTAGGCCATGGTGACGGTGGCTCCGGCATAACTGTTGGTGTAACCAAGGGCGTTGAGGCCGATGGCGGCACCGTTGAGGTAGCCGTCGGGATTGACCCCGACCATGGAGCCGGAGGAGCCGCCGTTGTCGCCATCCACGGGCGCTCCGGTATTCGGGTTCACGCGGAAGTTCAGTCCGTCGCTGGTGACCACGCGCAGGCGGTCCGCCACCGGATTGAAGTCCATGTCATAGCCGGTGCTGAGTTCCGGCAGATTCACCGTCGCACCTCCCGCGCCTACAAAGGCAATGCTGCTGGCAGCACCCACCAGGGTGGGCTGGCCGCCCCGGGGATCCATGATGTAAAGGGATGCGGTGTTATTGGTGGGATTGACACCCAGACCGTAGAGCTGGCCGGTGGAGGGGCGCACATCCAGGGCGGCCAGGGTTTCCCCCGGCGTGAGGGCCGGGATGCCGTAGAACAGAGTCGGCAGAGTGGTGTCTGTGGGCGAGAAAACCGCAAAGGCCTGCCCGTCCGGGCGGAGACCGACGCCTACGCCGAGCTGCGGGCGGAAGGTGAAGCTGCGGCGGGGCGTGACGGCGGAAAGCAGCGTGGCGCTGCCGGTGGCGAGATTGATCTTATAAAAGCCGGGCATGCCGCCC
>DASWXG010000220.1:0-8123 GCA_036405615.1 Prosthecobacter sp.
ATCAGCGTGGCCTACTACGCCCTCACCAAACCTGGAGATCATGAAACCCAGGCCACCACCGATGCGGCTGATGCCCGCTGGTTTTCTGCTGACAAGCCCCCTGCCCTAGCCTTTGACCATGCTGAGATTTTGATCGCCGCACTGGAGAGGCTACGCGCCAAGCTGCGCGTGGAACCTCTCGGCTTCGAGCTGCTGCCGCCCAAGTTTACCCTGAGCCAACTCCAAAACCTGTATGAGGCCGTGCTGGGCACCGCTTTGGACAAACGCAACTTCCGCAAAAAAGTCCTCAGCTTTGACCTCCTGCTCCCCCTGAAAGAAACCCACCGCACCGGTGCCCACCGCCCCGCCCAGCTTTTTCGCTTCGACCCGGTCCGCTACCAACGCCTGAAGAAAAAGGGCTTCCATTTTGAGATATGAGCACTTCCACTGACACCCCCGCTTTGCCCCGAAACCGGGCAGATCTGATTTCCCAGTTCAATCAAGGTCAGCGCCCCACACTCCTGCATTTCTGGGGACACACTCCCCCGAAAACAGCTGGGGTAAACAACTCCTGCTTCAGCCAATGGTGGGCAGGTCATCCGTTCACTCACGAAGGCACCCACTACGCCACCGCAGAACACTTCATGATGGCCGGCAAAGCACGCCTGTTTGGTGATGAAGAAACCCTCGCCAAAATTCTCTCCGCCAAAACTCCGGGAGAGGCCAAGAAACTGGGACGCCTGGTGCGCAACTTTGATGACAGGCTCTGGAAAACGGCCCGTTGGGACATCGTCGTCCAAGGAAATCTGGCCAAGTTTTCGCAGCATCCTGAGCTTGCAGAACACTTGTTGAAAACGGGCGACGCCAT
The DNA here is from genome assembly GCA_036405615.1 of Prosthecobacter sp. Lineage (GTDB taxonomy): Bacteria > Verrucomicrobiota > Verrucomicrobiia > Verrucomicrobiales > Verrucomicrobiaceae > Prosthecobacter. The sequence goes on from DASWXG010000220.1 coordinate 848, forward strand.
TCTTGTTGAGGCCAGCCCCTTTGACCGCATCTGTGGCATCGGCATGGCGGCCAGCAACCCGAAGGCCGACAACCCTGACCAGTGGCAAGGCCAGAACCTGCTCGGCTTTGCACTCGTGGAGGTGCGGGAGCAGCTCAAAACAAGACAATGAACCTGATCTCATATCGCCCTTATCGGGAACTCTGTGAAGAGTGGCCGCAACGCGGTCAGCACATCCTCGCCACCTACGATGATAATTCGATCATCGTTTACCAGGCCTATCGCCCGGCGATTGCACGCTACGCCGTGGAGAATCAGCGCTTTGGCGGGGAGTTTAGCTGGTCGCGCATGAGCTGGATCAAACCCAATTTTCTTTGGATGATGTACCGCTCAGGCTGGGCCTCGAAGGAAGGCCAGGAACATGTCCTCGCCATCACGATCAAAAGATCCTTCTTCGATGAAGTGCTCCAGCAGGCCGTTGCGTCCACTTTTGGGTCGAGCGGGTTTTCGTCGCATGAAGAATGGCAGCAGGCACTGGCCGCATCCGACGTCCGTCTCCAGTGGGATCCAGACCACGGGCCGAAGGGAAATTGTCTGGAACGGAGAGCCATTCAGCTCGGCTTGAGGGGCGAAATCCTTTCCCGCTTTGGACGAGATGAAATCAGCCGCATCGAAGACATCACCCCCTTTGTCAAAGAGCAGGCCGTACAGCCTCATGAAAGCCTTCTTGTCCCCTTTGAGCAGGTCTATCATCCGGCCAGCGTTGCTGCATCGCAAAACATCGGACTCGAAACCCGCCTGGAGAACAACCAACCCGCCAGTGTTTGACATCATGACCTCTCGTCCATCACGTCTCCTCGGTTCCCTTTACGGGTCGCTCATTGGCGATGCCCTGGGTGTGCCGGTGGAGTTTCGTTCGCGCGACGACCGTGTGCTCGATCCCGTGACCGGCATGCGCGGTTATGGCACGCATGGACAGCCTGCGGGCACGTGGTCCGACGATGGTGCGCTGTTGCTCTGTTCCGTGGAAAGCCTCGTCGAAAAAGGCTTCGACACGCAGGACATGGGCGAGCGTTTTGTCCGCTGGGTGAAGGCTGGCCATTGGTCGGCTCACGGCACCGTTTTTGACATCGGTATCGCCACCCGGAAGGCGCTGCGCCTGATCGAAGAAGGCTGCCCGGCAGAGCTGGCGGGTGGCACCAGCGCGTATGACAATGGCAATGGCTCGCTGATGCGCATTTTGCCCGTGGTGCTGGCCAGTTTGAATGAGCCGCCTGAGACCATGACGAGGCAGGTGTTTCGGGCTTCAGCCGTGACTCATGGGCATGAACGCTCGCAACTCGCCTGCGCCTTTTACGGCCATGTCATTCGCCATCTCATGGCAGGCATTCCAGCCACGGAGGCGCTTACGCAGGCCCTCACCGCCTTTGAGCAGGCGCATCAAGACTCCCCCGAAATGGGTTGTTTCCGTGACCTGCTGAATGCGGATCTGGCATCGTGGCCAGCCGACGAGGTGAGCTCCGGCGGATACGTCATGGAAACTCTCACCGCCGCCCTCTGGTGCCTACTAACCACAAGTTCGTTCTCGGAATGCGTGCTCAAGGCTGTCAACCTGGGCGATGACACGGATACCACCGGCTGCGTAGCCGGTGGCCTGGCCGGAGCTCTGTATGGCCTGGATGCCATTCCTGCCAACTGGCTCGCCCCCCTGCCTCGCCAGGAAGAGCTTAAACACCTTTTTGAACGGTTCATTCAAACCTGCTGAATCCCATGAATACTGAAACCCTCTGGCACATCACCGTGCTGTCGAATTTCGCCCGTGCGTATGACAAGTACACACGGCGGTATTCCAAGGAGGCCGTTCCGGAGAGCACTTTTCCAGACCAGTTCTTTTTGCTGCGCGAGCAGGAGCTGGAAGCCGGTCTGCGTAAGGGTGCGCGGCTGCTGGAAAAGATGGCGCTGCCCGGCAACCGCCTGCTGGCACTCAAAACCGTGGTTCATACCGGTGAACTGCGCGACAACCTACGAACGGGCATTGGCCGCTATGTGGAGCGCGGCCACATCCTGCTGGAGGGCACGGCCTGGGTGGATGAAAACGGCGCTTTGACCCCGGTCCCGGTGGAAGAGGTGATGGCGCAGAGCTTCCAGCTTTTGCAGCCGGAGCTGAAACCGTTTGCGGCCCTGCAACCGCGCACTTTTTCGGTGCTACCCATTGCCCGGGGCTGCCAGGCCTCGTGCCCGTTTTGTTTCTCGGAGGCCTCGGCTTCGGCGGAGCAGGACCAGGCGCGACTGAACCTGGAGCGCGTGCGGGTGCTGGCCGAAGCGGCCCGCCTCCGGGGGGCGGAAAGGTTTGTCATCACCGGCGGTGGCGAGCCCGGGCTGGTGCGGCATCCGCTGCTGTGCGACCTCATCCGCACCGGCAGCGAGGCGGTGGGCAAAACCGTGCTCATCACCAATGGGCACCACCTGGCGCGCCGGGATGCACCGGCTCTCAACGAGGCCTTGAATGACTACCATGCCGCAGGCCTGCGTGTGCTGTCCATCTCGCGCCACCACCATGAGGATGCCGCCAGCAGCCAGCTGATGAGCCTGGAAACGGATGTGGCCGCCGTGGCCAAAGCCTGGGCTGCCGGAAGGGCTGCCTGGCCGGGGCTGCGCCTGCGCTTCATCTGTGTCTTGCAGAAAGGCGGCGTGGACAATCTGCCCCTGATGGAGGCGTATCTAGACTGGGCGGCATCGCTTGGCGTTAACGAAATTTGCTTCAAAGAGCTCTACGTCAGCACTAGCATCGAGTCGGTCTATCATCGCCATGCCGCCAATGCCTGGAGCCATGCGCACCAGGTGCCTCTGTCGCTGGTCATGGACTGCATGGACAGACACTGCCTGCGCGAAAGCAGCCGCCTGCCGTGGGGTTCGCCCGTGTTCAGCGGCCTGTGGAAAGGGCAGCCCATGCAGATCGCCGCCTACACGGAACCCAGCCTGCTGTGGGAGCGCAGCCAGGGCATCGCCCGCAGCTGGAACCTCATGGCCGATGGCCGCTGCCTCGTCTCGCTGGAGGACCGCCACAGCGAAATCACCCCTGCGCTCTGCGCCTAACATGAACTTCACCGATTTCCAAACCCGCCGCCAGGCCCTGCTGTCCACACGGCCGGGGCTGCTCGACTGCGCCGCGACGAATCTTTACCGCGCCCTGGCGCATCTTATTCCCGCAGCACCGCCACCGCCCACAGGCACCGTGCATCGCTGCCACCTCGCCAGCCAGTGGACGGAGCTTTTTGGCATGCCTGCAGAGGGGGCCAAGCGTGCGCTCATCAGCAACGGTGTGCGCGACAGCCTGGCGCGGCTGTTCCGCCACTATGCGGCCCAAGGCGCGCGCCTGTGGCTGCCAGCGGACAACTATCCCGTCTATCATGAAGTGGCCGCTGCGGCGGGTCTTGCCCCCCGGAGCTTCCCCACGCTGCCCGAGATCAAATGGCCGACGGATGCGTCTGATGACCAGGACGAGGTGTTGCTCATCACCCACCCGCTGAAGCCCCGCAACCGCCCGCTGGATGACCAGGATCTTCAATCTCTGCTGGGCTGGCTGGGGCAAAACCCGCGCCGCCGCCTGCTGCTGGATGCGGTCTATACTCTGGGTGTGCGGCTGGATGAAGTGACGCTCCGGCTCCTGGCCACCGGGCAAACGCTGCTGCTGCATTCGCTGACCAAAGGCTGGCTGCACCCGCGCCTGTTCGGCATCACGCTGGTGCCTGAGGCCGATGCGGCCGACCTCGCACCTGTGTTCCGGGATTCACCGCCCTCGCAGCCCAACCTCGCGCTCGCCTGGCACCTGATGGCCGAACATGCCGCTATGCCTGGGCAGGTGGCACAAGCTTTGGATAATGCCAAGCAACGTTTGTTAGGTCGCCTGCCCGGCCTGGAGTCTTCCAGGCTGGCGACCTCCGGCATGGGTTACTTTTTCCCGGTCCTGAGGCCGTGGGAGCAGCTTTTGGAAGAAGGCGTTCTGGGCCTGCCTGCTTCCACCTTTGGTTCCAACCGTGATGACATCACCCTCCTCAGCAGCCTTTCTTTTCTGCCATGATCCCCATTGACTGCCTGCCCGTGTATGAAGATGCCGGGTTTTACGACCTGGAGTTTGCCTCGCGTGACACCGAGATTCCTTTCTTCCGTTCGCTGGCGGCTGAGGCCCGAGGGCCGGTGCTGGAGGTCGCCTGCGGCACGGGCCGCCTAACCTTCCCCATTGCTCATGATGGTGTGGACATCACAGGACTGGATATTTCCCGGCCCATGCTGGAGCGCGCACGGCTGCGATCGGCCAAAGAAGGGCTGAACATCGAGTGGCTGGAACAGGACTGCCGCACCATGCAGCCGGGCCGTTCGTTTGGACTCATCTTTTCCGCCACCAATGCCATGCAGCATCTGCTGGATGTGGAGTCCGCCTGCGCCTTTCTCCAGGCCGCGCGCCGCGCTCTGCTGCCGGGCGGGGAGCTGGTGATTGATCTCTTCAATCCCGACCTCGCCAAGCTGCTGCGTCCCGCCCAGGAGCGTTACCTTCACAAAACCCTCACCGACACCGACGGCCAGCCCATCCAGGTGGAGGCCGCCAGCCACTACCTGCCTGACCGGCAGATCCTGCACTTTGATCTGCACTACCTCAAAAACGGCCACGAACGGCTGACCAAGCATGTGAACATGCGCGTGTTCTTTCCGCAGGAGATCCTGGCCCTCTGCCACCTCAACGGGCTGACCGTGCAACATCGCTACGGCACCTATGAACGCGGGGACTTCCACGCCGCCTCCCCCAAGCAGATTCTCGTCTGCGCGGCGGCCTAACTGCATTTGAAATATGAACTCTCAAGAAACCGTCCGCTCCAGCAAATTTCTCAGCCTGGTGCTCCGCCATGAGCCGCACCAGGCGGGCCTGACGCTGGATGCCGCAGGCTGGACACCTGTCCAGGCCTTGCTGCAAGGCTGCGCTGCCGCCGGGCATGCGCTGACTTTGGAACAGCTCCAATACATCGTGACCACCAATGCCAAGAAGCGTTTTGAATTCAGCCCCGATGCCACACTCATCCGGGCCAGCCAAGGGCATTCGGTCGAGGTGGAGCTCGACTACCAGCCCCAGGTTCCGCCTGCGGTTCTTTACCACGGCACCGCCACCCGCTTCCTGGATGCCATCCGGGAAAAAGGCCTGCTCAAGATGAAGCGGCACCACGTCCATCTCTCCGCCGAAACGCGGGTCACCCTGGAAGTGGGCGCACGGCATGGCGTGCCCGTTCTCCTGTCCCTGGACGCCGCCACGATGCATGCCCAAGGCCATGTCTTCTTCAGAAGCACCAACGGCGTCTGGCTCACAGACCACGTTCCGCCCGAGCATATCCAGTTTCCGTAATCGCACCCGTTGTCTGATACCATGTTAGGCAACGCACTCTCTTTTCGTCCACGGGTCTTTGTCCCGCCCTTGCAGGGCTCGCGGGCAGAGGTGTCGCGTGGGGGCAGACCCAGGGCGGCGCTCGCAGGCTTGCTTGCCCTGGGCTTTGTTGTCCCGCCCCTTTGGGGCTCGGGGAGCTGGGTGTGGGGGTTGTTTTTTGCCGTCACTGCGGGCCCCATCATCTCATTCCGGAATTTCTGGATCCGCCATTTAAAGCCGCCGACGAAGACCTGCTCAGGGGAGTATCTGGCTAAAAGAACCAAGCCACTGTGCCATGACCAACAATGATTCCCAAACAAGCTCGCACGCAGTCATCCTGGGTTGTTTGCTCGGAGTGGCGGTGGGAGATGCGATAGGCCTGCCTACGGAAAGGTTGTCACGTGCAAAGGCCCTCCGATTGCATCGCGGAGGACTGCGCCACCGCCTGCTGTTTGGGCGCGGCATGTTCAGCGACGATACGGAACACACGTTGATGGCCGCTGCGGCTTTGATCCGTCATCCCGCAGACGCTGCCGCATTTCAATGTTCGTTAGGTCGCTACTTGCGCTGGTGGTTGCTGGCATTGCCTGCGGGCGTTGGCATCAGCACGGCCAAGGCGGTGCTGCGGCTGTGGATCGGGTTCTCCCCGCAACGCGCGGGCATTTCCTCCGCAGGCAACGGCGCGGCGATGCGCAGCGCCATTTTTGGCGCATGTTTCGCGCAAGATGCAGAGACGCGCCGAGCCATGGCCCTGGCTTCGTGCCGCCTCACCCACACAGGTCCGCGTGCCGAAGAGTCTGCTCATTTGGTGAGCGAAGCCGCCGCTCTGGCCGCACGCCACACCACTACGCCAGAGGTCTTGCAAAGTCTTCGGCAATGGCTGCAAAGCCCGGAGATGACGGAACGCTATGCCATGCTGGAGACGGCTCTTCAGCGAGGTGATTCCGTGCCTGAATTTGCCTCTCAAATCGGCTGCGGGCATGGCGTGTCCGGGTTTGCGCCGAACAGTGTGGCGGTGGCCCTGTATGCCTGGCTGCGACATCGGGGCGACTATGCACGTACCGTGACGGAAGTCGTTCTTTGCGGAGGTGACACTGACTCCGTTGCAGCGATTGCAGGCGGCATCGCAGGAGCGGAAGCTGGCGAAGCTGGGATCCCTGCCTCATGGGTCCAGGGCATCTGGGACTGGCCACGGTCCATCACCTACATCCGCAAGCTTGCGAATGCACTTTTTCTCCGCCTCCAGGGCGAGCAGGTGAAGCCGCCCCGGCTTGCCGTGTGGATGATCTTGCCGCGCAATCTTCTGTTTTTATTCGTCGTGATTGCCCACGGTTTTTTGAGGCTCATCCCCCGCCAGCGCTGAGTTTGTTTCACTGACAAAAGCCCTGCAAATGTCAGGTTGCCGAAGGCTTCCCGCTCCCCACACTTCTTGCCTGGTTCCAAGTTCGCTTCCTCTTTCCTCATGAACACGCATTCCCCCCTGCTTACGGATCTGTATCAGCTCACCATGGCCGCCGGTTACTGGAAATGCGGCAAGGCGGAGCAGGAGGCGGTGTTTCACCTCTTCTTTCGCAAGCTGCCTTTTGCGGGCGGTTATGCCATCGCGGCAGGTTTGGGCGATGTGGTGAAGTGGCTGCAGGATTTCCGCTTCAGTGCTGAGGAGCTGGCTTACCTGGCCCAGGTGCCAGGGCGCGATGGCAAGCCGATCTTTGAGCCGGGCTTTCTGGACTACCTGGCCGCGATGGAGTGGAAGTGCGATGTGGACGCCATCCCTGAAGGCACGGTGGTTTTCCCGCACGAACCTTTGGTTAGAATCAAAGGGCCGCTGATCCAGGCGCAGCTGGTGGAGACAGCACTGCTGAACATCATCAATTTCCAAACCCTCAT
>DASWXG010000221.1:0-5818 GCA_036405615.1 Prosthecobacter sp.
CGCATCTTTTCAAAGTTCACCCGCTCGTGCGCGGCATGCTGGTCCATGAGCACGAGACCCTCGGTGCTTTCCATCAGCACGTAGAGCTTGTGAAGCACGCCAATGATGCGGAAGTGCGGCATGGCTTTCCGGGCAGGTTCTGGCACGTCGGCAATCTCGGGTTCCGATGCCGGAGCGGCTACGGCCGGCTGCTGCCCTGAAGGGGGGGATTCGCTACGCTCCTGCAACGGCGCTGACTGAAACGGGACTCGCCCCGCAGCCTGGTCCTCTGTGGGAGGTGGATTTGCAATGGCAGGCCCCCGGTTTTCCATCCGCGTGCTGGCTGCTAGCCCGGAAGAGCTGGCAACACGACCGTCGGCAAGACTGTCTGGGGCAATGCGCGGCGGCAGCGGCGGGATTTGCACGGGCAGCCGGGTGGCGGGGGGCAGGGAAGGCATGGACAGCTCTTCCTGCACCTCGGCAGCTTGCAGCTGGGGCTGTCGGAGTGCTGCGGGCACATGGCCGGTGGGCAGCTTGCTGCCCGTCTCGAGGGCGCGTTTCACGGCACGAGCCACGGCTTCGCGAACGGCAAACCCGTCGTGAAAACGTACTTCCTTTTTAGCCGGGTGGACATTGATGTCGAAGGCCTGTGCATCCATCTCCAGGAAGAGAAAGGTCACAGGGAACTGGCCCTTCATCAGGGCGTTGTGAAAGCCTTCCTTGAGCCCGTAGTTGATGGCCGGGCTTTCAATGGGCCGCCCGTTCAGGAAGGTGATCTGCTGCTGGCGATTGGAGCGGCTGAGGCCCGGGCCGCCGATGTAACCGGAGACGGAGACGCCCAGATGCTCCACTTCAGGCAGCCGGATGAGGCGGGACACCAGTTCCTCCCCCACCAGCCCGCGGATGCGGTCCAGCTTGTCCGGCGCGGCCGGCAGGTGAAAGGCCACGGCTCCGTCGCGGATCAGCGTGAAGGCTGTCTGCGAGTTGGCAATGGCGTGCATGCGGAACTGCTGCTCGATGTGCGAGTATTCCGTGGCCTCGGTGCGCAGGAACTTGCGCCGGGCTGGCACGTTGAAAAACAGGGTGCGGACTTCGATCACCGTGCCCGGGGCACCGCCGTGGTCTTTCACGGCACTCAGCTTGCCGCCCAGGATTTCGATCTCGGTCCCGCTCAGGGCCTCCTTTTCGCGGGTGGCAAGGCGGAACCGGGACACGCTGGCGATGCTGGGCAGTGCCTCGCCGCGAAAACCGAAGGTGCGGATGGCGGCCAGGTCTTCCTTCGTGCGGATTTTGCTGGTCGCGTGCCGCTCCATGCATAGCATGGCATCTTCCCGGTCCATGCCGCAGCCGTCGTCTGTGATGCGGATAAGGGCCGTCCCGCCCCTCTGCACCTCCACGGTCACATGTCGGGCCCCGGCATCCAGGCTGTTTTCCACCAGCTCCCGGATGACGGCGGCAGGCCGCTCCACGACCTCACCCGCAGCCACCTGGCTGGCGAGGGCGTCGGAAAGAATGCGAATTTTTGACATAAGGCTGCAAATAGTGCAGGACGACGGTGCGTAACACCACCATGTCACACCATCGCATCAGATTGCGAATCATTGGTTGATTGATTTCTTTTCTCAATATCTGTGTTGCTATGATTCAGCTGACCCCGAGTGCCGTCACCGAACTCTCCCACATGCTGCAGAGCCAACTGGCCCCTGAAGGAAGCGGGCTCCGAATCGGCGTGGAGAAGGGTGGTTGTGCAGGCTGGCAATATGCAATGCGTATCGCACAGCCTGATCCGGAAGATCACCTATTTAGTGAGGGCGGTGTTACTCTTATTGTGGATAATGCCAGTCTGGCACTTCTAGACGGCAGCACCATTGACTACGTGGACGCTTTGAACGATGCCGGGTTCCGCGTTCTCAATCCCAATGCGACCCGCAGCTGCGGGTGTGGAACGTCCTTTGAACCTAAGTCTGAGGGCTGAGGAACAAATGTCTTCTTATTCACAAAAAAGGCTTTTCTTTTTCGTTTGAACCAGTAAAAATTCAGGAGAGCATTTTTATAGCTCTTAACAATTTTCTCAAATTTGATATGCAAGTTCGATTTCTGAATGACAGCAGCGATTACCGTTCCTACGGTGGTGGCAGCCTCTCCCAGAAGAAAGAAGGGGGCGGCATTTTCTGGTGGGCTATTCTCATCACACTCCTTATGGGAGCTGCAACTTTCTGCTGGTTTTTCAGCATCATGGTGTTTTCCCACCCTGAAAAACCATTCAACTACAAGGTGCTGGCCAAGTTCAACAAGCTGACGCCCCTGCGCCCTTACACCATCTACACCACACCCGCTGGCAAGTCCTTCAGCCCGCGCGATCTGATGGCCGAATTCTACTCCTACAACCCGGAGCAGCTCAGTGTGCGCAACGACCTCTTCAAGCGTTCCTACCTGAAGAACTACCAGCATGAGCAGCCCATGTATCTTCTGGGTGGTTTCCGTGTGCTCAATGTGCGTGCCCTGACCGAAAACGATGTCTTCACCGAAGGCTGGGTGGTCCGTGCCCGCTCCAAGGAGCTTGAAGATGTGGATCTGGAAGTGGTGATGCCCGGCCTCAGCAAGACCACGCCTCCCTACGCTGCCGGCGACAGCTTTACCCTGCAGAAGCGCAACTTTGCCTCCACCCTGCATGTGCAGCGCATGGACGAAGACCGCATGTGCGTGACGGTGGTGCCTCTGGCTTATCAGGCCGCTGCCAAAGAAGCGGTCGCTGCTGCTGCCCCGGCTGTGGCGACACCTGAAGCGGCGAAAGAAGCCGTCAAGGAAGCGAACAAGGTCCTTAGCTTCAGCCCGCCTGAGCGCCTCAACATGGAAGCCTACTGGCCGATCACCCGTGACCCGGGTTCTGAAATGGCCCTTTCCGCCAAGGAAAGCGTGGACGTTGCGGCGACCCAGCAGTAAGCCACACCGCAGACGTCCGTTAAGCATCATTAGTTAGGCTTGGGCCTGCCTTCACGGCAGGCCTTTGCGTCTTCCGGGGTGCTCCTATTCAAGCAGCGGCTTGACTGGTCATGCCATCCACCGGGATTTCACCTGTGACATCAGCGACCTGCCATGCCTCCTGGTCATGGTTGGGATGGGTCGTTCGGGAGGGGTATCTGCGGCCGGTTCGAATATTTGAACGCAATACTTGTTAGGTGTGGTGAGGGGTTTCGGGTTTTGTCGGGTTTTTATGGATCTTCGGTTTGATTGTTTGTTAGGCTTGGGCGATCGATTTCGGGTATGCTGCACCTGGGCCGGTCACTCCTGCCTGTTGGTGAGGTGCAGGCCAATATGCAAGGCCAGATAAGCATCCTCGAAGGCCATGTTTCCAGGTGCTTGCGCAGAGGAAGAGTGGAATGCCGAAGTTCGAGTTTTAGTTTGCTGATGTTTGTATCTCGCCGGTTTATACGAGCTGGAGCTAACATTAAGCGTGGTTAAAAAGTCCCTCGCCAAATCGTGAGGGAAAGCACATGAGGGGAGTGCGGGCACTCTGGCCCGCTTCCTTCCACTGGCGGCGCAGCCGAGAAGAAGAGAGGGATGGCATGCGCTGCGAAGGAACTCGCCTCATGCGAGAGACGAATCCCTGATGGTGGATTGTGAATTGAAATTGGTTAGGCTGTGATGACGGTTGGACGTGGATAAAGCAGCAAGAAAAGTGGAGGCCGTTTTGCGCCTTCCGGCGGTTGCTGCAAGAGCAGGCCTCCTAAACGATGACATGACAGCACGGCGCCGGGCGTGGTAGAGTACGGGCCTATGCCAGCTCCCGCCTATCGCGCAGCCCGTGGCAGCACGGGTTTGATCATCCTCCTGGTCCTGCTGATGGAGGCTGGCATGCTGGGTATGGTGCCTCTGGCCGGGCCGAAGCATTGGGAGTCGTGGCGAGCCTGGCTGTTTGCGGTGCCACCGGTGACCGCGCTGGTCACCGGCCTGACGGTTGCCTTTTCACGGCAGCGGCGGCGCAGGGAGAGCATCCGGCAGGAACTGGGCAGGCTGGGTTTTGAGGCGCAGATGAAGCCGAAGGCGGAGGATGCTGTGAGTCTGGAACTGTGGGGCATCATCCAACCCCTGGCTCGTGAACTCTGGTTGCAAGGAGGACCGCAAAACTTCCAGTGGATCGCCTGGCGGCAGCAGCCTGGGCTGGAGCAGGGAGGTCTGGACGGGGGCGCGAAGAAAGCTTGGCTGTTCGAGTTTGAGTATGTCACAGGCACCGGCAAAGGCACGCAGGTTCATCACCGCACGGTGGCTCTGTGGCCGGCGGACTATCCGGGTTTGCCGGGGACAGAACTCGGCCGCGAGGCAGGTTTTTGCATGGCACGGCTGGGCTGGCTGGAACGGCGCGGCTACCGCAAGAGTGCCCTTCCGCCTCGTGTGCTGAATGGTCTGGGGGAGGCGTGGACCCTGTTTGGCAATGTCGCGACCGGCGAGCGGTTTGTCATCGAGCGCGTGCAAGCCCTGCTGGAACTGGCCCCCAAAGGTGAATGCTGGAGCCTCGGCCGCGGCTGGGCGGCCTGCGTGTTTCGCAACCGCCTGGACGGGCGCAATCTGGGTTTGTTTTATGAACGGGCGCGCAATTTTCTTGAGGAGCCTCGCTGACCGCTATTCTTCATTCATCCAAACACTTCTAGCGGGCTTCCATGTGTTTGTATGTTGGAGGGAGATCGATGTAGCAGAGGACAAACTCCCGGTTCGGTCGTCGCGCTGCGACTTGATGGCGAAAGGCGGCATGGGTGTGTGGATATCCCGGCCTTGAAACGCCGAGCTAAGATACGGACGTCGCTCTGCGACTTGAGAAAAGATAGCACGAGCAAGAGGCGTAACAGGGACTGTCGCATGCATTGCCAATCTCAATGGTTAGACCTGTTCCCAAAATCCTGTCACTTGCCCGGACGGCGGAGAGGCCTCACTGGCGGCGTCAGGCGCGTGTCTGTAATTCCTCATAGCAGACGGCGCACCTTTCTTGCCAACGAGGCCGCTGCGATCGCCGGTTCAAAATGACATTCTTTTCGAGAACCTGTCTATCTTTCAATCGGCGGTATCCCTGAAAATCACTATCACCGTTTCTCAACGCAGCTTCACTCATGAAGCCACAGGAGAAACTATCCCCGTTCACGGTGCCCCTGTTCTGGGCGCAGGCATGCTTGGCCTATGAGAGTTGCAGCGCGACGAGCGTGTCTTAGCCCGGCCTTTCAAGGCCGGGTTTTTGACGGAGACCTGTATCTCTCTATGGCGAGTCGCAGAGCGACGACCGAACCGGTCGCATCATTCCAGACTCTGCTTTATTCGGAGTGTTCTCGCGATATTCTTGGTTTGTGGCGGACTCTTTTCACAGCCTTACCTTCCATCTCATTTGGAGCACGAAAAACCGTGCGCCTGCCTTGTCGGAAGAACTGCAACCCCGTCTTTGGGAGTATCTGGCTGGTATCTGTCATCAAAAAAAGATCACGCCTTTGTGTATCGGCGGCTGGTTTGATCATGTTCATGCCCTCATCCGCCTGCCTCCCAACATGGATGTCAGCAAGGCTGTTCAACAACTGAAGGGGGTGTCTTCCAAGTGGCTTCATGAGAGCTTTCCTCGGGAGATGGCTTCTGTTGAATGGCAGGATGGCTATGGTGCCTTCACGGTGAGTCAGTCCCAGGTTTCTGAAGTTTTTCGTTACATCAAAGAGCAAAAGGAACACCATCGGCGGCGCACCTTTCAGGACGAGTTCCTGAGCTTCTTGGGAAAACATGGGATCGAGTGGAACCCCGCTTATGTCTGGGGTTAGACGAAAGCAAGATGTGACCGGCGAGTCTCCGGTTCGGTCGTCGCTCTGCG
>DASWXG010000222.1:0-4354 GCA_036405615.1 Prosthecobacter sp.
AGCTTGCCCGCAGCAGGCTCACCGATCGAGACGGCCGGAATCGCCAGGTCTTCGGGCACACTGCTGAGATCAGGAAGAGAGTTCTGTGCCTGAAGCGGAAGCAGCAGCCCCAAAAAGACAGCAAAAAGCCATCTCCAGAACACATTGGGGAACGAGGTCATGCAGCCATGAACGTGGACCCCTCCCTCCGTCTAGCTACCGGCCCATTTTTAACAGGTCTCCTCACCGCCGGAAGCGGGTCCTCTCTCTTTTTAGACACCCGCAAAAGGACATGCCAGACGTATGCCTTCTGCACCCGCCCATGCGACCTCTTCTCACCGTTTCCTATGCCCAAGGCATCTACCTGCCAGAGCCTGGCCTGTGGCTGGATCCTCATTTCGGAGTGGAGCGGGCCTTTGTCTCTCATGCGCACAGTGACCACGTGGCGCGGCACCGCTCCACCCTCTGCTCTCCGCTTACCTGGGAACTGATGAAGGAACGCTACGGCATGGGCAAGGATGCCGCTGTGACGACCCTTCCGTTCCGAGAACCTTTGGAGCAGGACGGCTGGCGCTACCATCTTCTGCCTGCCGGACACATTGCGGGTTCGGCCATGCTGCACCTGACCCGCCTGGAGGATGGTGCCAGCCTTCTCTACACCGGTGACTACAAGCTGCGGCAGGGACTCAGCTCCGAACGCTGTGAACTCCTCCCTGCGGACACGCTGATCATGGAGACCACCTTTGGCCTGCCGATGTACCGCTTCCAGCCTACGGGCGAGATCATCCGCAGCATTTTAAAGTGGGTGCGCGAAACTCTGGATGAGGGCGGCATTCCTGTTCTGCTAGGCTATTCGTTAGGCAAAGCCCAGGAGGTGCTATGCGCTCTGGCGGATGCCGGGCTTCCGGTGATGCTGCACAAGTCCGTCCTGGAGATGACTGAGGTGCTGGCTGCACATCTGGGAGACCTGCCCAAGTTCCGGCTGTTTGACCCTGCGGAAGCTCATGGCCATGTGCTGGTGTTCCCGCCCAGCGGCGCGCGCAGCCTGGCCATCCGCAAGCTGAAGGTCTGCCGCACTGCCATGCTCAGCGGCTGGGCCATGCAGTCTGGCGCCAAATATCGCTACCAGGTGGATGAGGCCTTTCCTCTCAGTGATCATGCCGACTATCCGGAACTGCTGGAAACCGTGGAAACCGTCAAGCCCCGCCGCACCTATCTGGTGCATGGTTTCACACGGGAGTTCGGCGTGGATCTGAGAGCCCGGGGCTATGAAGCCTGGACGCTGGAGGGCTCCGACCAGCTGGAGATGCTTCTCGACACCTCCGTTCCCCAGCAGCACCCGGGCACTCAGCCACAATCCGCTGCGCAGACGCTGGCAGCAGAAACGGACACAGGGAATGAGGCACCGGCGGCCAGTCTGCCAGCGGACAGTTTCGCGGCCTGGGCACAGGTGTGCAGCCGCGCCGCGGAAGAATCCTCCCGGCTGAAAAAGGTGGCCTTGCTGGCGGACTACCTGCGCGCATTGGATCATGAGCAGGATCTGGAGAAGGCCGTCCGGTATTGCTCCGGTTTGCTGTTTGATCCCGCAGGCCACGAAGGTCCTGTCAACACCGGCTGGGCCATCATGAAACGCGCTTTGCAGGAACTTTCCGGCCTCCGGGACGCCGAGTACCGTGTCCTGTCCCGCAGCCAGGCCGATGCAGGCCGCACGGCTTATCTGGTGCTGGGCCGGGCACCCCTGGAAGCACCGGAGCCCTTCGATCTGAAAATGACCGACCAGCTTTTCAGAGCTCTTCGCGAAGCCAGGGGACCGCAGCCCAAGACAAGATTGCTCAAAGAACGTCTGGCCCGGCTGGATGCTCACTCAGGCTCCTGGCTCATCCGGCTGTTGACGGGTGAACTGCGCATGGGATCCAAAGAAGGATTGATCGAGGAAGCCGTGGCCTCAGCGTTCGATCAGAAAGCGGACGATGTCCGCGAAGCCGCCATGCTCAGCGGTGACATCGGCCACGCGGCTGTACTCGCCCGGAGGGCTGCTCTTCAAGAGGCCAAACCCCGCCCTTTTGTTCCGCTCAAGGTCATGCTGGCCTCGCCAGAAGAAACCGCCTCAGACATCTGGGAGCGGCTGGCCGACCAGGAGGGCCGCAGCGGCGTGTGGCTGGAAGACAAGTATGATGGCATCCGGGCGCAATTGCATGCCACGCAGGGACGTGTCGAGATTTATACCCGAGACCTGAAACCCATCGGCCTGCAGTTTCCGGAAGTCTCCCGTGCCGCACAGGCCCTGGAAAACGAAGTCATCCTCGACGGAGAAATCATCGCCTATGCCGAAGACAAAAAGCTGTCATTCTTCGACCTTCAAAAACGGTTAGGCCGCCGCGATCAGGCAGATCTCTTCCTGCCCAGTGATATCACGGTTCGTTATGTCGTTTTTGACCTGCTGTGGAAAAACGGCACCTCCCTGCTGGCGCTCCCTTTGGAAGAAAGGCGCAAACTTCTGGAGGCCCTCCCCCTCCCGCCCGGCATGGCTCTGATTGACGTACGGCAGGCCGGGTCAGAAGCAGATATCGAGGCCGCCTTCATGGCTGCGCGCCGTCGCAACAACGAAGGCCTCATCGCCAAAGACCCCGCCAGCCCCTACAGTCCCGGTCGGCGCGGCAAGTCCTGGCTGAAGCTCAAAAAGGCGTTCGCCACCCTGGATGTCGTCGTGGTGAAGGCCGAACAAGGCCACGGCAAACGCAGCCACGTGCTCAGCGACTACACCTTTGCCGTGCGGGACGAGCACGGGACCTTGCGCACCATCGGCAAGGCCTATTCCGGCCTCACGGATGCGGAGATCGAAACACTGACCGAACATTTTACCAGCACCACCCTGGCCCAGAAAGGCCACGTGCGCACGGTGGTGCCGGACACCGTCCTGGAAATCGCCTTTGATTCCATCCAGCCCAGTGACCGGCATGACAGCGGGCTCGCCATGAGATTCCCCCGCATCAAGGGCATCCGCCAGGACAAGACCGTGGCGGAGATCGACACCCTCGACTACGCCAGAAAACTGGCCGGAGTCAGCGGCTGAAAAAAGATCTTCAACCGGATGATCCTCCCGCAGCAGGCTCTGCGCATGAGAGGTCATGAAAGCGAACAGCGCCTTTTCACCCGCCTCCTTCAACCATGACATCCTTGTCAGCCTCTGCTTGCTCACCCTTTCCCTGGCCGGCGGCTGGCTGGCCGGCCAGAGCCCGGAACTCAGCGGCAGCCATTCCGTGCACATCCGCCTGCTCACCATCTTTCTGGTTCATCCTTTCGCCCTCGCAGCCTGGCTGTTTTGCGGTCTGCCCGGCACGGGGCTGGCAGCCCACAGCCTGCACCGCGCGCTGGTCCAGCACCGCCTGGGCTGGGGCATCCTGAGTGTGGTTTTGCTGGCATTGGGCTTGGCTTCCGCCACGCTTTGGTTTTGAATCCGCCAAGTTTCATGAACCAGATCACCCGACTCCTTCAGGCATGCCAGGACGGGCAGGCCAGCGCATCAGACCGGCTTCTTTCGGAAGTCTATGCGGAACTGAGACGTCTGGCGGCCGCCAAAATGGCCCGCGAGATGCCCGGGCAGACCTTGCAAGCCACCGCTCTGGTACACGAGGCATGGCTGAAGCTCGGGGATGCAAATTTTCAAAACAGGTCCCATTTCTTCGGGGCGGCCGCCGAGGCCATGCGGCGCATTTTGATCGACCGCGCACGGCGGCGGCAGGCCGTACGCCACGGCGCAGGCAAAGAACACGTGGAACTGGATGAAGAACTCCAAATTGCCTCTCCGGATGTGCAGGATGACGAGTTGCTGGCCGTGCATGAAGCGCTGGACAAGCTGGCCGCCGAGGACGCCCGCAAGGCCGAACTGGTGAAGCTTCATTACTTTGTCGGCCTCACCTTTGCCGAGGCGGCCGAAGTTTTGGGCGTTTCAGAGCCAACCGCCAAGCGCGACTGGGCGTATGCAAGAGCCTGGCTGCACCGGGAAATCAGCGCCTCACGTTGAGCCGCCGCCCGTTCTTACGGGACCTCCTGCAAATTCTGCCGGGGAATTCCGGTTGCCATTTTTGGTAAAGCACATCACTATCCGCGCTCTTTTCCTCCAGTGCTCAGCCTGGCGGGAATTCAGCGAACCAACGCCCAACCTCACGAGCCATGCCTGCGAAAAAGAAGCCAGCGCCCAAAGCTCCGGCCAAACCAGCGCCCAAAGCCCCAGCAAAACCTGCCGCCAAACCGGCCAAGACTGCGGCTCCTGCGCCCAAATCATCAGCCAAGCCCGTGAAGAAGGAGGCGAAACCCGCGCCGAAGAAATCTCTCCCTGTGAAGAAAGCCCCAGCAAAATCCGACCCGAAACCGG
>DASWXG010000223.1:0-2988 GCA_036405615.1 Prosthecobacter sp.
GCATGAATACCTGAACCACCTGCCGCTGCGCCCCGGCACCACGCCCTTGAAGCTCGCGCCGGAGTACGAGAGCTGGCTCGCCGATGCCATGCAGCACGGAGCCAACGATGCCTTCTGGGCCCAGAACAACATTCTGGAAAACGCCTCCCGTTATCAGGACATCCCCGTCTATCTCGTAGGCGGCTGGTATGACTCCTGGGCAGGCAACACCACCGCCAACTTTGCCGCCCTGTCCAAGGTGCTGAAGAGCCCGGTATACCTCATCATGGGTCCGTGGATCCACGGCGCGCAGGCCAAGTCCAGCCATGGGCAGGTGGACTTCGGCCCGGAGGCTGCCGTGGCGGATGAACTGGCCTGGCGCAAGGAGTGGTATGACCACTGGCTGAAGGGCCTGGACAACAGCGTCGGAAAGGCAGCCCCCTTTGCCACCCCGGTGCGCCTTTTTGTCATGGGCACCGGCGACGGGCACAAGACGGAGAAGGGCCTGCTGCATCACGGAGGCCAGTGGCGGGAGGAAAAAGAATGGCCTCTCGCCCGGGCGAAGACGACGCCCTTCTACCTCCACTGCGCAGGCGGGCTCAGCACTCAGAAACCCGCAGCCGCCCAGGACGCCACCAGCTATGTGTTTGATCCGCAAAATCCGGTGCCAAGCATCGGCGGCAGCGTCTCGAGCGGTGATGACATCCTGCTCCAGGGTGCCTGGGACCAGAAGGGCGGACCGCATGTGTGGAACTGGCCCAAACCTCTGCCCCTCTCCGCCCGCAACGACATCGTCGTCTTTCAGACTGAGCCTCTGGCCGAAGACACCGAGGTCACAGGCGAAATCGAAGTGAAACTTTGGATTTCCTCCGACGCTCCAGACACGGACTTCACGGCCAAGCTGGTGGATGTCTACCCGCCCTCTGCCGACTGGCCCGGGGGTTTTGACCTCAACATCACCGACGGCATCCTGCGCGCCCGCTTTCGCGATTCACTGAAGGAGGAAAAGCTCATGCAGCCCGGCCAGATCTATCCCGTCACCGTGCGGCTTTACCCCACCAGCAACGTTTTCAAAAAAGGCCATCGCATCCGCGTGGACATCAGCAGCAGCAATTTCCCCCGCTTTGATATCAATCCGAACACAGGCGAGCCGCTCAGCCAGCACCGGCGCGTGCAAAAAGCCGTAAACACCCTGCACCATGATGCCGCGCATCTCTCGCATATTGCCCTGCCGTTGATCGTGCGTTGACGGTGGAGGCCCTGGCGTTGTAGTTACCATAGGAAAATCGCAGCTTGTCTGCGGTCTGTGTTGTAGCTGCACCAGCCCTTTTGGCCGTGATCCCCCCGTCTTCATCCTCTTCCCCACACCCCGCCAGCGCGAGCGATGTGCCGGAGGATAGTACCGTCATTGCGGGCAACCTTCTGCAAAGCAAAGGCGGCCCCACGCAGGCCGGAGGCCTGCCGACGCGCGGCAGCGGTGTGCGCTCGGCAGATCTGCTGAAGGACAATGACGGCTGGCTCGACGGCAAATTCCGCCTCCTGGAAAAACTGGGAGAGGGCGGCTTCGGCCTCGTCTTCAAGGCCGAGCAGGTGCATCCCATCCAGCGCCTCGTCGCGGTGAAGGTCTTGAAAGCGGGCATGGACACCCAGCAGGTGATTGCCCGCTTCGACACGGAGCGCCAGTCGCTGGCGCTCATGGAGCATCCCAACATCGCCCGGGTGCTGGATGCCGGTGAAACCGCGCGCGGTCTGCCCTACTTCGTCATGGAGCTGGTGCGGGGCCGCTCCATCACCACTTTTTGCAGTAAGAAGAATCTCACGCTGCATCAGCGTCTGGAGCTCTTCATTCCGGTCTGTCTGGCCGTGAACCACGCCCACCAAAAGGGCATCATCCACCGTGACTTGAAGCCTTCCAACGTCATGGTCATGGAGGAGAACGGCAACCCCGTGCCCAAGGTCATCGACTTCGGCATTGCCAAGGTGCTGGAGCAAAAGGACGCCAGCCAGACCCTGGCCACTGGCATGGATCAGCTGGTGGGCACCCCCGGCTACATCAGCCCGGAGCAGATCGAGCACGGCAGCTCGCACGTGGACACCCGGTCAGACGTCTATGCCCTCGGTTCCATCCTCATGGAACTGCTCACGGGCAAGCCGCTGATCACGCCCATGGACATCGCGCAGAAGCCCCTGCACCAGATCCTGCGCGATCAGGCGGACCGTGACCCTCCCAGGCCCAGTTCCCGGGAGCCTTCGCTGAAGGGCGATCTGGACTGGATCGTCCTGAAGGCACTGGAGCGCGAGCCCGCCCGCCGCTATGGCAGCGCCGATGACCTGGCCGATGATCTGCGCCGCTTCCTCCGCCATGAGCCGGTGCGCGCCTGCCCGCCCAGCCGGGCTTACGTCATCGGCAAGTTTGTGCGCCGGCATCAGTTCGGTGTGGCCGCCAGTGTCGCCGTGGCCCTGGCCGTGCTGGCCGGTGCCATCACCAGCACAGCGCTGTATTTTGAAGCGGAGAAGAACCGGGTGGCCGCTGAAAAAGCCGGGGATAACCTGAAGAAAGAGTACTCCCGGTCTGACGAAGTCATGGCGCGCCAGCTCACGGAGCGACGCAACTACCCCGAATCTGTCGCCTGGCTGACCCGCGCCCTGCGCACGGATCCCGGCAACACGCTGGCTTCCACCAACCTCCTCAGCCTGCTGCAGCACAAGCACCTGCTGCATCCTGAAACGCCCGAACTGCCGCTGCCCAGCGGCGCGCAAGAAGCCCGTCTGGTGGCGCTGAGCCGCCAGCTCGGCCGGGCGGTCAGTGTCTCCGATGTCAGCGCGCGCGGGAAACAGGGCGGCAGCAAATCCGTGGTCAGCATCTGGGATACCGGCTCCCACCTGCGTACCGACTACACCCTGCCCGCAGGCACCATCGCCACCTGCCTCACCGTTTCCCATGACGGCCGCCATGCCATCCTGGCCCAGGACAACGGCCAGGTGGAACTGTGGTCTCTGACCGACGGC